>JAKMDG010000389.1 GCA_022428035.1 Longimicrobiales bacterium | reverse complement strand
TTCCCGGGCACACCATGGAGCGATTATCTGCGTCGAGCAGGAGGTCGGCCTGGGTGAGTACGCGGAGACCGGGAGTTCTGTGGACGCGAAGGTCACGGCGGAAATGCTCACCACGATCTTCACGCCGTATTCGCCGTTGCACGATGGGGCCGTACTCGTCGTCGGGGACCAGATACGTACCGCCGGTGCGATCCTCCCGCTCACGCAGTCGAGTGTCAAGGATCGCTCTTTGGGCACGCGGCATCGGGCAGCGCTTGGCCTCAGCGAAGAGACCGACGCGATTGTGATCGTGGTCAGTGAGGAAACCTCACAGGTGTCCGTTGCGCGACTCGGTCGACTGGAGCGTCAGGTGTCACCGGAGCGCCTACGGACGATTCTCGATGGAGTCGGACCGATTTCCGAGCCCACACGGGTGACTGCGACGACGGTAATGAGCCCGTCGTGAGTCCGTAAAAGAAGTTGGAAATAGCTCGTTGACACCTCGGAGTTGCCCCGCCTAGATTGCCGGGTCTTTTTCGGTTGAGGGTCAACGGGGCCCGAACCCGAGTGCTTGGCGTTGGCCAATCAGGAGCGAAGTCTTCGTGGGATCTCAATATCGACTGCTGACCCTGTTCGCAGATGGCGGATTCATGATGTATCCGCTGGTTCTCTGCTCGATGATTTCGGTCGGCGTGATGATCGCGAAGTTCTTCACGCTTCACATTGCGCACACGGGGACCAACCGCGTCCTTGCCGAAGTCGACGAGCTGGTGCACGCGGGCGACGTGGAGGGTGCGATCGAGATCTGCCGTGCCACTCCTGGCCCGGCCTCCGCGATCATCCTGGCGGGCTTGCGACGGATTCAGGGTAAGCGGCTCAACGAGGGTGAGCTCGAGACGTCCGTTGCCACCGTCGGCACGATCGAGCTCGGCTTTCTCGAGCGTGGTCTCGTGATCCTTGCCACGATCGCCAACGTCGCACCGCTCATGGGCTTCCTCGGCACAGTGATGGGGATGGTCCTGGCGTTCGCCGCGATCGAGGCCGCTGGTAACGTCGATCCTGCGCTCGTCGCCGGTGGCATCAAGGTGGCCCTGCTCACCACGGCGGCGGGGCTCGTGATCGCCGTTCCCGTGAACATCGCCTACAACTTCTTTGTTACGCGCATCGATCAGCTGATCGTCGACATGGAGTACGGCGCGCAGAAGATCGTCAACCTGGCGTGGGATCTCGACAAAGACGGCAAGATCGAGATCATCAAGAAGAAAGACACGCGTTCGCCGGCAGCAGCGGCCCAAGCGGCTCCGGTAGCCGCAGCAGCACCCGCAGAAGACGCGGCATCCGCGGGCGAGGGCTAAGCCTGAGCGGAACCTGACGTTCCCAAATCCAGTACGATTCGAAAACCAGAGGCCGGACAGATATGGCGGTTCTGAACAACAAGAAGCAGAAGGTCAGTGACGAGATCCCAACGTCGTCGATGGCGGACATCGCCTTCCTTCTTCTGATCTTCTTCCTGGTCACGACGACCTTCCCGAAGGATAAGGGGCTCGCCGTAGTTCTCCCGGAGCCCGGTGAGGAAGCTGAGGTCAGCCAGAAGAACATTCTCCACCTCATCGTGCAGCCAAGCGGCATCGTCGAGGTGAAGCGTGGTGAGAGCCAGCAGGTGCAGCAGATGCGCCCGCGGGAAATCGAGGGCCTCTGGCGTCAGGAAATCAGCCAGAACCCGAACCTGATCGCCGCGGTGAAGACCCATCCGGAGGCTCCGTATCGGTTCATGATCGACGTGCTCGACGGGCTGCACAGCGCGAACGCTGAGCGTATCTCACTCCAGGTCCTGGAGAACTAACGATGGCGATGAAAGGCGGTGGCTTCCAAAAGAGCTCGAAAGCGTCGGACGAGGTCCCAACCTCGTCACTGGCCGACATTGCGTTCCTGCTCCTGATCTTCTTCATGGTCACAACGGTCTTCCAGGCCGATCGTGATCGTCCCATCACCTGGCCCGAGGCCGAGGCGGCGGAGAAGATCGATGAGAAGCAGAAGAACATTATGAACATCTGGATGGAAGGTGACGGTTCTGTCTTCATCAACGACCAGCCGTACCAGATGCAGGATGTCTCGGTCGTCGTGGCCCCTCTGTATGCGGCCTCCGACCGAGCTCTGGTCATCTCCATCCGAGGTGATCGGGACGTACCGTATCTGTACATGGATCAGATCCAGAAGGAACTCACCGAAGCTGGTGTGGTCCGCGTAGTGTTCGCCGCTCAGCTGGAACAGAGCATGCAGAGGGAGAGACGATGACAGCCGAAGCCGTTCCCGCACTTCTTGCGGAGACCGCGAACGATCGCCTGAAAAGGACGTTCAGCTCGTGGTTCTGGGGTTCGATGATTGTGGCGACGTTCATTCACGGTGGAACGTTCGCGTTCTGGCCGGAACTCACCGCCGAGGATATCTCCTACGAGGCAGACGAGATCGAAGCGATCGAACTCCCGCCGGAGATCGAGATTCCGCCGCCGCCGCAGGCGATTTCTCGTCCTGCGACGCCGGTGAAGGCGACCGCCGATATCGACGAGGACATCACCATCGCCCCGACGACGTTCGAGGAGAACCCGGTCGAGGATCTGCCGCCGCCGCCCGAAGAGGAAGCGGTCGACATCTCGTCTAATCCGACGTTTACTCCGTTTACGGTTGCTCCTTCGATCTTGAACCGTGCCGAGGTTGTGCGGGCCATGGAGCGGGAGTACCCGGCACTTCTTCGTGACGCGGGTATCGGCGGTCGCGCGGTCGTCTTTTTCTTCATCGATGAGGGTGGAGTGGTGCAGGACTTCCGGATCTCCGAGAGTTCCGGACACCAGGCGCTCGACGATGCCGCGCTGGCAGTCGCTGACGTCTACCGCTTCTCAGCGGCGTTGAACCGAGACAAGAAAGTGCCGGTGTGGGTGCAGTTCCCCATTACCTTCCAGGTTCGCTAAGCCGGAGCCGGACAGGATCCTGGGGACCCCGCCGGAGCTCCGGCGGGGTCCCTTTTTCTTTGGTACGTACGTCCATGTCGTCACCCCTTCTCACCTCCTATGCCGAGCGTCTCACGGAGGCGTTGCCTCGGGTGCGCGAGCAGATCGCACGCGCAGAGGCGGTCGCCGGCCGGGCTGAGGGCTCCGTGCGGCTCATAGCAGTGACCAAGTCGCACCCGCTCGAGTGCGTGGAGGCCGCGCTGGGTGCGGGTTTGCGAGATCTCGGGGAGAACCGGATCGAGGAGCTCGAGGCAAAGGTCGAGCATTTTGGGGCGGACACCGCGACGTGGCACATGATCGGACACCTGCAGAGCCGAAAGACGCTCCGAGCGATCGCAGTCGCCGATATCCTTCACTCAATCGATTCGCTGAAGCTCGCTCGCAAAATCTCCGCGGCCGGAGCGCAGGACGGGCGGAGTGTGGCCGTCCTTGCTCAGGTGAATACGTCCGGAGAAGAATCCAAAGGCGGGTTTACGGTCGACTCGGCGTTCGACGAGATTGCAGAGATGGCTGAGCTACCGGGACTCCGCGTGACGGGACTTATGACGATGGCACCCTTTGTCGAAGACGAGGCGGTGCTCACGACCGCGTTCGCATCTCTGCGAGAACTCTCCGAGTCGCTCGTAGCCGCGATCGACGGCTTTGGTACGGAGCTTTCTATGGGCATGACGAACGATCTGGACGTAGCGATTCGTGAAGGAAGTACCATGGTGCGGGTCGGGACGGCTCTCTTTGGACCAAGGACGGGATACACGACATGATCGACCTGACTCCGTTGGACGTCCGCAACAAGCGGGGAGATTTCAAGAAACTCATGCGGGGCTACGATCCCCAGGCGGTCGACGTCTTCCTGGAGATTGTCGCTGATCGGCTGGAAGCCCTGGTGCGTGAGAACATCCAGTTCCGCCAGCACACGCAGACGCTGCAGAGTCAGGTGGACTCGCAGTTGGTCCGAGAGCAGGCCGTTCAAAACGCACTCGTCACGGCTCAGGAACTGCGCACCGAGATGCAGAACCAGACGCAACGCGAGGTCGAGCATGTCATCAAGGAAGCTGAGATGGAGGCCCGGCAGTTACTCGCTGACGCTGATGTGGAGGTGCGCAGTCGCCTTCGTGGTGTCGAGCGGAGACTGGACCAGGCGCAGCACGCAGTAGACGATCTCGAGCGGAGTCGGAACCGGTTCCTCAAGGAGTTCCGAGGGCTGCTCGAACGGGAGATGGATGTCCTATCGATCGAAGAGGCGCGTATCCCTCTTGAAGATCGGACGATCGACCTCGATCTCGGGGGCTCACGTGCGGAGAGTTCAGAGATTCAGGATCTGCGGGTCGAGGTGGAGGAGGTCCCCGAGGCAACGAAGACGCCGGATGCCCAGTCCACGGTGCCCTCTGTGGCCGCGCCGGACATGGCGACGGAGCCGACACCACTAGAGCTGGAGCTGATGGCTGGCGCAGAGCATGCGAGCCGCCAGACATCTCCCGAGGCGGAAGGGGAGCACGTTCACGGCGTCCCGGACCTGAACACAGTGCTCGCAGAGGCGGGCGTGGAAGAAGTCAGGCCCCCGTCGGATGAGGCGATGGCTCTGCCCCCGACACCGACCACCCCGAGAGACAACCCGGGTTTGAACGCCCCGAACGCCACCGACCGGCAGTAGTAGCGATTCATGAGTCAGGACCTCTATGCTCGTGCGCGGGCAACTGCTGAGTCGATCCAGGCCCGCATCCAGAGCACCCCTCGTGTTGCCATCGTGCTGGGGACGGGTCTCGGCGGACTGACGGATGTCATCGACGTCGACGTGACGATTCCATACGCGGAACTCGATGGATTCCCCGAGCCTACCGTGGAGACGCACTCCGGTCGCCTGGTGCTCGGTTCGCTGGCAGGCACACCTGTGGTTGCGATGCAGGGCCGGTTCCATCGATACGAAGGGTACTCCCTGCAGGAGATCACCTTTCCCATCCGCGTCCTGAAGCTTCTGGGCGCCGAGACGCTCGTCGTGTCGAACGTGTCCGGCGGAATGAATCCGCTGTGGGGCGTAGGCGAGCTCGTACTTCTGGACGACCACATCAACCTGCTTGGAGACAGCCCGCTCATCGGTCCGAACGACGATCGTTTCGGGCCACGTTTTCCAGACATGTCCGAACCGTATGATCGGGCTCTCCAGGACGTTGCGATGGCCGGCGCCCTTGATCTGGGCATCCGCCTGAACCGAGGTGTGTACGTTGCCGTGCCTGGCCCACAGTTGGAGACCCGCGCTGAGTATCGCATACTGCGTGGCATGGGTGCGGATGTCGTGGGCATGTCCACCGTGCCCGAGGTGATCGTGGCACGACACATGGACATGCGTGTTCTGGGCGTAAGCATCATCACCGATGCGTGCCTGCCGGACGCGCTCGAGCCTGTCGACGTGTCCCGAATTATTGCGGCGGCCGGTGCCGCCGAGCCGCATCTGACCCGTCTCATCGAGCGGGTGGTCGGACAGATCTGACGGCGACGCCACCCGGCGTCGCACTCCGAACGACATTACGAATCGACGCTGCTGACATGAGCTACCCTGAGCTACCCGGAACCCTGCTGGCCGTAGAGGAGGAAACCCTCCAGCGCTGGAAGGACGAAGATCTCTTTCGACAAACACTCGAGGCGAACGCCGACGGTGCGCGCTTTGTGTTCTACGAGGGCCCTCCGACCGCAAATGGACGTCCGGGCCTTCACCATATCCTGAGCCGCACGATCAAGGATCTCGTCTGTCGTCACCGCTCGATGCTGGGTCACAGCGTCACGCGGATCGCGGGCTGGGACACGCACGGGCTGCCGGTAGAGATCGAGGCCGAAAAGAAGCTCGGGATCAGCGGGAAGCCCGAGATCGAGGCGCTCGGGATCGCTGAGTTCAATCAGGCGTGCAAGGACTCCGTCTTCACCTACAAGGAGGAGTGGGAGGAGCTGAGCGAGCGCATCGGCTATTGGCTGGAGTACTGGCGCCCGTATGTGACCTTCCACACGCCCTATATCGAATCGGTATGGGCGATCCTGAAGACGTTTGCAGACAAGGGGCTTCTCTACCGAGGCCACAAGAGCGTGCCATACTGTCCGCGATGCGGGACGGCGCTCTCGTCGCACGAAGTCGCACAGGGCTATAAGGATGTAGAAGATCCGTCCCTCACATTCGTGGCAGAAGTACTCGATGCCGACGGCAATCCAGATCCGGATGGCCGTGCGATCCTCGCGTGGACAACGACGCCGTGGACGGTCCCGTCGAACACCGGACTGGCCGTGCACCCTGGCCTGACCTACGCGGAGGTAGAGCAGGATGGCCGCCGCTATATCGTGGCGGAGGCACGGGTCGAGGCGATCTTCGGTGAGGAGACCGTGGTCGCTCGGACCTACGCGGGCAGCGAACTCGTGGGTTGGCGTTACCGGCGCCCACTCGATCTCGTCCCGGAGCCGGCCGAGCGTGGAAACGGTTGGAGCGTCGTCGCCGAGGACTTCGTCAGCGCTGATGACGGAACAGGGATTGTGCACATGGCGCCCGCCTTCGGTGCAGACGATTACGCTGCAGGAAAGCGCCACGACCTGCCCATGCTGAACCCGATCGACGGGCGTGGTTGCTTCGATCCCGAGGTTGGCCTCGTCGGTGGTCAGTTCGTGAAGGACGCCGACTCGGTCCTGATTGAGGAGTTGCGCAGTCGGAACCTGCTCTTCGACGCTGAGACAATCGTCCACAGTTATCCGCACTGCTGGCGCTGTAGCTCGCCGCTCCTTTATATCGCGATCGACTCATGGTTCGCAGCGACGTCGACCATGAAGGACGAGCTTCTCGCCAACAATGCCCAGATCCAGTGGCATCCGCCCGAAGTAGGGGAGAAGCGGTTCGGCGAGTGGCTGCGGGGCAACATCGACTGGGCGCTCTCTCGTGATCGCTACTGGGGCACACCGCTGCCCGTCTGGTTGTGTGATTCGGACCCCGAGCACATGACGTGGATCGGGTCACTCGAGGAGCTGGCAGACAAGGCCGGGCCCCTGGGCGACGACTTCGATCCACATCGTCCATTCATCGATGAGCTTACGTGGACCTGCGACCACTGTGACGGGACCATGCACCGGTCGCCTGAAGTGATCGACGTCTGGTTCGACTCTGGTGCGATGCCCTATGCACAGTGGCACTACCCGTTCGATCATGAGGAAGAGTTCGAGAATCACTTCCCGGCGGACTTCATCTGTGAGGGCCTCGATCAGACACGGGGTTGGTTCTACTCGCTCCTCGCGATCTCGACGATGCTTGGCCGTGGTCCGTCGTTTCGAAACTGCCTGGTGAACGATCTGGTGCTCGATGCCGAGGGCCAGAAGATGTCCAAGTCCAAAGGGAATACGGTCAATCCGTGGGATGCGGTCGGTGACCATGGAGCGGATGCGGTCCGATGGTACTTCATCACGTCATCGAATCCGTGGCTACCGAAGCGATACGACCCGGCCGGTGTGAACGAGGCTGCCCGGAAGTTCTTCGACACATTGTTCAACACCTACAAGTTCTTCGCGCTGTACGCGCGAGTGGAGTCGTGGACGCCGTCCGAAGACGATCCTCGACCGGCTGACCGCCCGCTTCTGGACCGGTGGCTGCTTGCCCGGCTTGATTCGGTCGTGGCTGAGGTGAGTGATGAGCTTGAGGGGTACCAGTTGACCAAGGCCTACCGCTTGCTCGGAGACTTTGTCGTCGAAGACCTGTCGAACTGGTACGTGCGCCGGAACCGCTCTCGATTCTGGAATTCGGACGATGCTCAGGATCAGCGTGCGGCGTTCCGCACCCTGTATGACGCGCTACGCACCGTCAGTCTGCTCGCGGCTCCGTGTGTCCCGTTCGCGGCCGACTGGGTCCACCGTGCGCTGGTGGACACGAGCGTCCATCTCGAGCGGTTCCCGTCTCGGATGTCCGATGAGGACCGGATCGCGGTGTCTCACGGTGTCGACGTCGAGGCTGACATGGATGCCGTTCGTGCGCTCGTCTCCCTGGGAC
>JAKMDG010000379.1 GCA_022428035.1 Longimicrobiales bacterium | reverse complement strand
GCCCCATAACGCCCGCGCCGACATCCTCGGAAGAGCTCATCACGATCCACGACGACGTGCGCGTATCGGGTCTGGACGACCGGCGCTTCAACCATGAGACGTATTGGAATGCAGTGGATCCGTACCTGGGTGGAGCGGTCTCCTCCCGGGTCGCCGGAGAAAGCGCTGAGGGTCGTGAGATCCGCCACCTGACGTTCGGTAGGGGCCCGACGACCGTACTTCTCTGGTCGCAGATGCACGGCAACGAGAGCACCGCCTCGATGTCGCTCGCCGACATGATCCGTTTCTTCAACGATGAGCCGGATCATCCGATGGCCCGCCGCATTGCCGACGGTGCGACGATCCACATGATCCCGATGCTCAACCCCGACGGAGCCGAGCGCTTCCAACGGCGCAACGCTCAGGGGATCGATGTGAACCGCGACGCGCGTCGCCTGCAGACGCCGGAGGGACAGCTACTCAAGGCAGTCCGCGATCAGCTTGACCCCGACTTCGGCTTCAATCTTCATGACCAGAGTGCCGCCGTACGCGTGGGGCAGAGTGATCGCGGCGTGGCGATCGCACTTCTTGCACCGGCGTTCAACGAGGCGCGGGACGTCGATGAAAAACGTCGACGCGCGATGCAGGTTGCGACTCTGCTCATAGAAGCGGTCGCCCCACTGGTCGGTGACCACATCGCCAAGTACGACGACACCTTCAATCCACGTGCGTTCGGTGACCTCATGGGCGCCTGGGGTGCGAGCACGGTGCTCATCGAGGCCGGTGCCTGGGAGAACGACCCTCAGAAGCAGCACCTGAGGAAGACGAACTTCGTCGGAATCCTAAGCGCACTGGATGCGATCGCCACCGGCCGGTACGCCCAGTACGACCCCGATGTCTACGAGTCGCTCGAGTACAACGGACGCCGCGTCACAGATCTACTCGTCGTCGGTGGCACGATCGCAATTCCGGGTATCCCTGCGCTTGAAGCGGATCTGCTGGTGAATTACGAGATGCCCCTGCTTCAGCAGGAGGGGGTGATCGTAGACATCGGGGACATGGGGCGCTCCGAAGCTCAGGACACGCTGGATGTCAGCGGTCTCTATCTCATCCCGACCGCGGAGGCGATCGGTGAGGACGGAGGGTTGGACACCGGCGCAC
Source organism: Longimicrobiales bacterium (assembly GCA_022428035.1). Classification (GTDB taxonomy): domain Bacteria; phylum Gemmatimonadota; class Gemmatimonadetes; order Longimicrobiales; family Gaopeijiaceae; genus UBA2589. The sequence goes on along the minus strand of JAKMDG010000379.1, from coordinate 7,691 downwards.
CGGCACACTTCATCGTGGCGGAGGATCGCCGAGGTCGGCGTGTCCGCTTCGTATTCGAGGGCCAGATGCCGGACGCGCGGCGCGAGGAGTAGGGCGCTTCCTCCGGAGGCGCACCTGTGCCTCCGATGGTCGCATCGAGACATGTAACCCTCTCTGCTCGTGGCCGACCTTTGCTGCAGCACCGAAGAAGAGTTCCATATCGGAGATGACGCGGTCGCGGTCACGCGACAGCCGGCCGGAACAGGTTCTCACCCTTCTTGGGGGCGATGGGATGTCACGTGTCCAAGGAGGCAGCATGAACCACACACCCGCTTCGATTTTCTCCCTGCTCGCCGTACTCACGGCACTGGTCGCCTTCCCCATGGGCGTGAGTGCCGACACCGAATGCACAGACGGATACCTGATGTGCATGAACTCAGCCGCAGGCAATTACGACGCATGGGGCAAGCAACACTTCGACATCATTGATGACATCGCGTACCTCGAATGCGGAGCCGAATGGACCGGCTGCGTGCGAAAGAAAGTGCTCGGGATCTGACCCGACTCACATGGCCCTGACGGGCTTTCCGTGACCCCTCGAACCTGACCCGACATGCGACATCCCATCGCCCTCTTTTCGGTGCTGACCCTCGCTTGCACAGCCGTGCCGCAGGCATCCTCCGAAGCACCCACCTTCAACCCCGGCGACACGGCCGCAACCCTGTCGTGCGAACCACGCTCGTTGGGATTCGATCCGCCAGCGAGCATTGAGCGCCTCATCGCGGCATCCGATTCGTCCATCCTCCTCGTCTATCAAGACGCGCGCGAGGTCGTCGTGGCCTCTGCGGACCTGGCTCTGACTCGAACTCTTCGACTCGAACGGGAGGGGCCGACCGGGGTCGCCACACTCAACGACGCAGCGCTCATCAACGACACCCTGTTCGTGGTGGCGGACGGCCCCCGTCGTATGCTCCGCGCGTTCTCTCCGGAGGGCGAGCTCAGGTGGGCCTTGAATCTGCCGGTGATACCGGACCGCATCATCGCGACCCCTGAGGGTGTCGTCGTGTTTCCGCTCGTACTGTCCGACATCCCCGTGGGAGGCGCGTATCTGGTCAGGGACGGCACGGTCCAGGACCTCGGGGTCGAGACCGTCTCCCTGGATGATCCGCAGATGAGCACCTTGGCCAACCTGGTCTCACCCACCGTCGCTCGAGGCACAAGCCGAGTCGTCGTGCCCCGCCAGTTCATCGCACCGGTCGTAGCCGTGATCGACCTTGAAGGTGAGGACGCTCCACGAGAACTGGCGATGCCCCTCGCCAGGGCGACTGCACCTGACGCCTGGTGGGCGCCCTCGCCGCCATACGCAGAAGCGGAGATTGAGCGCATCATTGCTCCCGCCATGTCTACGACCGGAGGGCCGGGGCCTGGTGAGATCAGCGTGCTTACGCGGTCCGGGGTCCGTCGCGGTGAGTACCTGGAGAAAGTCGTAGTTCGTCTCGACGCATCGCTCGCCGTGCTCGACGCATGGACGGTGCCCTACAACGCCGTTCATATCGTCTGGCTCGCCTCCGACCAGGCGTACCATATCGTGACCGCCGAAGAAGCCTGGTACCGTTGTAGCCTGCCCTTCCCACTCGCGGACGGTCCATGATGAGAGAAATCGACGCTCCCGCCGTATACCTCAGTCAGCGGTTCTGGACGGACTTTGGCGCAGCCGCCGTCCTCACCGGTGGCCTGGCCTGGTTCTTCGGCGTGCCCGCCGCTCCCATCGTCGCTGTGCTCGTCGGCATCCTCTCGGCGTGGCAGGCTCAGCGCCCACGAGTTCACGCCGAGGTCTCATGGGCTCGAGCAGTTCTGACCAGCGCGGAAGATCGCCGCATGGAGGAAGCCACCTCGACGAAGAAAGACTGAACGGTCGTTCCTACCCACCCATTGGAAATCGGAAGACCGTCCCGATCTCCGGTCGCCACCATTCGCCCTCGAACACCCGTGTCAGCCGACGCTCGAAGTAACCGAGGTCCGTGAGCATGACAGCTCGGGTCCGATCGTCGATCGGCGCGAAGAAATTCTCCCAGTGGCCAAGAAGCACCCGTCGGGGCCGCAGATTCTCCACGAACGCCTCCGGATGCCAGTCGACCTGGTCGAAGGTCGCAGGAACCAGGATGGCCAGATCAACCGGGTGTTCCTCCATGAGATCGTCGGGGGCGAAGCCCCACGGAGCGGCGACCACGGCATCCTGATAGTAGACGCGGTACTCGACGGCCCCCTGCACATCGAGGAAGTCGATCAGGAAGGCCACGGTCTCACCATCCAGCCACTCACCGGCACTTCTGGGAGCGGAGGCCCTCGGGATGTCGGCTCGGCCCTGATAGAGCGTCAACCCATTGAAGTGCGGTGCATGCCGTGACCGCAACGGCATCACACGAATCCGCGGACCGTACGTGAACCAACGACCCGCCCGCTGCACTGTCCCCTCATGCCCGTTGGTCACATCCATTCGCTCGGCGAGTCCGGACCACGTGCCGTACAGGTTCGTGGTCGTGCGGTTGGCCAGGACGCGCGCCTCGGGCGCATGCCGTTGTGCCACACGCGGGACATCCATCGCGTGGTCATAATGACCATGGCCCACCAGGATGACGCGAGCATCGGACACGTCGTACTGCCCCATGTATCGGTCGATCAGGATCGTGTCGGGTTCGATCGCCGCAAGGCCCGTTCGCAGGAACGACGGGTTGGTAAAGAGGGGTCCGGCGACTAACTGCTCCGCGCCCGCCGCCATGATCCAGCCGCCACTTCCAAGGTAGGTGAGCTCGAGAGCCGGTTGCCCCTCACTCACATCGATCGTGCCCTGGACTCCCGGGCCGAGCTGGGGTGCGCAGGTGGCAGCTGCGAGCGATCCTGCGAATACCATCGCAGGGCGTACGCCGGCGCGCGTCGACGGCATCCGGGACCGCCTAGTGGCGGTCGATCAGCCGCTGAAGCTGCGCGACGCTCGTGGGACGTTGCAGGGCCAGCATGAGCAGGATGCGCGCCTTGTGCGGCGACAGGTCACCAGCATAGACGAGTCCCGAATCGCTCCCGCCAGCCGTACCCATGACGCGTCCTTCGGGGACCCGTGACGCGAGCAGAACGGGCACACCCGTTTCCGCGATCTGGGCGTATGCGTCACGAATCAGAGGACTGGCTCGACCCCCACCAAACGCCTGAACCACGATGGCGCGAGCCCCATTGGCATGTGCGGCGAGAAGGAGGCGCGCGTCGTTCCCCGCAAAATCAGCCACGACCGGAACGTCAGGCAATTCCGTCGTGCCGGGCAGGAGGTGCAACTCCGACGAAACGGTGTGGCGCGTCTCGGGTGACCGACGAAAGACGACCCGATCTGCATCTACGATCCCGAGTGTCCCCCATTCGCGGGAGACGAATGTGTTCAGCCGATTGTTGTCCGTCTTGCGAACGTCCCGTGCCGAGTGGATTTCGTCGTTCAAGACGACCAGGACGCCACGCCCGTGTGCGGCGGGCGAGACGACAACGCGTGAGCTCGAGAGCAGATTCGCGGGACCGTCCGCGGATACTGCACTCGAGTTCCGCATGGAGCCCACCATGACGACAGGACGAGTATCGTCGACGGTGAGATGGAGGAAGTAGGCTGTCTCCTCCAGGGTATCGGTTCCGTGCGTCACGATCAGGCCGGCGAGATCCGGATCCGTGTCGAAGATCTCGTTGATCCTGCGGGAGAGGCGCACCCAGTGGTCCGGTGTGATCGCAGATGACCCGACCCGGCTGAATTCTTCGACTTCGATCTGGGCGATCTCGGCCAGTTGCGGCACAGCCTCGACGATCTGAGCACCGGTCAGCTGATCACCCGTCGCCTGTCCGGCGATCGTGCCACCCGTTGCGATCACGAGTACGCGCGGGAGTTCCTGCGCAACGAGGGGTGATCCGAGGAACGGCGCCGCAGCCAGAGCAACACTCAAGATCAGCGTGTTCGAGAGCGCCCCCTGGCATGGAATGCGCACACTCCGACAGGAGATCAGGAGACGCCCACCTGCTCCGCGGCCTTCGCCTGAGCGACACGCGCCAGGAAGAGATCGGAGAGCCTCCGTGTCACCTGACCCACGCTGCCGCTGCCAACCGGTCGACCATCCACCTCGCGGATGGGGCGAACCTCACCGGTGGTCCCCGTGAAGAAGAGCTCGTCGGCAAACGCCAGTTCCTCGATCTGAATCGGGCGTTCCTCGACCTTCATGCCGGCAGCCCGAGCCTCCTCGAGGACCACCGCGCGGGTGATACCCGGTAGGATATGCCCCGTCACCGGGTGCGTAATCACCGTTCCGCCAAAGACACCCCACAGGTTCTGATGCGCACCCTCGATCGCGACACCATCCCGCACGAGAATCGCGTCGTCCGCTCCAGCGTCCTTGGCATCCTGAAAGGCCAACGCATTGGGCAGAAGGCAGACCGTCTTGATGTCGACCCGGCTCCAGCGACGGTCGGGGACCGTGTGCGCCGTGAAGCCCCGATTCCACACGTCATCGGCCGGTCGGCTCCACTCCTTCGCGTACGCGTAGATCGTCGGCGTGACGTCCCCTTCCGGGAAGTAATGCGTCCGTGGTGCCGCACCACGGGTAATCTGCAGATAGACCATCGAGCGATCGGCAGAGGCCAGTCCGTTGCTCACGATCAATGTCCGATGCATCGCCTCGAGCCCGGACGTGTCGTAGTCAATCCGAAGCCAGCACAGGCCGCGCAAAAGCCGCTGCAGGTGGCCCTCGAACCCGAACGGGACGCCTTCGTAAAACGGCGTCACCTCGTACAGCCCATCGCCCAAGAGGAAGCCGCGGTCGTCCGGGGAAATCGTCGCCTCGGACTTCGGCATGTACTCGCCGTTCAGGAAGACGGTGCTCATCAAAACTCAGCTCGGATCAGAGTGTTCGAACGGCCGTCAGTGCCGCCCGTAGCGCCCGTGCGGGGCCCCGACCGAAAGATGCTCGCCTCTGCCGCAAACGAAAGGGGAACGATTCCAGTACGGGATGAACACCATCTGACGACAGGAGCGAACGCCAAGCGCCCGCAGCGAAGCGCCGAGCAGCACGAGGTCCTCGTGTTGCCCGGCGCTACTGTGCGAATCAGCCTTCCGCCGACTTCTCCAGCTTGTCGAATTCCGAGAGGAGCTGAGCCTCGGGAATCGCATCGACCTCGGCCTCGGACACGACCTCGGCTTCGACCTCATGCACCTCGGCCTCGGCAATTCCGTCGGCATCGGCGACCGGTACATCGTCGTCTCCAGCTTCGAGCTGCTTCGGAGCCTCGGAGGCTGGGGCCGCGATCAGTCCCATGTCGGTCTTGAGCGCGAGGAGCTGATCCTCGACGTCCGCTCCACCAGGACCCGATTCGAGTCGCAGGAACTCCGACTCGAGCGTGTCGCCACCCAGTTCGGCGTTGACCTCAGCCTGCGCCACACCACGACGCTCCTCTTCCTCGATCTTGTCAGCCATCCGGTTGAAGGCCTCGAAGGCGGAGGTGTCCGACAGCCCGGACATCGTCTCGTGAATCCGCCGCTGCGCCTGAGCACGCTTCTGCTTCGCAATGAGGAGATTCCGCTTCCGCTTGGCCTCCTCGATCTTGTCGTTCAGCTGACGGAGGGAGCCTTTGAGCTTCTCCGTTTCCGTGGCCTGAGCTTCCCAGGTCTGCTGAAGGACCTGCGCACGCTCGGCGTGCTCCTGCTGACGAAGTAGCGCCTGCTTGGCGAGGTCATCACGTCCTTCTTTGACCGCCAGCATGGCGCGGTGCTGCCAGTCCCGCTGCTGCTTGACCTCCTGCTCGAGCTGAGACTTCAGCTTTCGTTCGTCCGCGATCGCAGCCGCGACTTCTCGCTTCGCCTTGGAGAGCTGATCCCGCATGTCCAGAATGATCTGGTTCAGCATTTTCTCGGGGTTTTCAGCCCGAGAGATCAGGTCGTTGATGTTCGACTTGATGACAGTCGACAGCTTGTTGAAGATGCCCATTCTCTACCCCTCCGCCCCGTGTCCAGCGAGGGAGCGGATCTGTTCAATGTGCGATGCCGCGGCGAGGGTGATCGACTCCATTGACGCCTGAAGCTCAAGGAAGTCGAGCGTTTCCAGTTCGAGCGTGTCGCTCAGAATCAGATCTCCATCTTCGATGCCGTACGCGCCGTGCACGACCTCGGTCGCGTTCAGCTCGAGGAGCGTCCGGTACAGGTCCATGGACTCCTCGGAGGGCATATCCATGACCTTCATACGGATGAGCAGGAGTGCGTCCGCGTGGTGTACGACCACAGGTGCGCCTCCGTCCTCACCCCGTGTAAGAAACATCCCCTCGTCGACCTCTTCATACTCGAGGTCCATCCGGATGAGGAAGCTCTCGAGATCCTCTCGGCCTACCATGACGGTCTCCGTATCTGTAAGGCTGCGTCGCAGCGGAATTCCAACTCTGTTCGAACCCCTACGCGCCCGCGAGAACGCCAGTTTCTCGGCGCTTCTGAAAGGTAAACGCCCCACGACGCCGAGCAACGTTCATGCGGTCTCTCTGCCGTTCCGACAGCGAGTGACTTCTGAGATCATGAGTTGTGGAGCGCCGACGGGGGCGCTGCGACAAGGTCGCCCCGGCTATCTGAGCAGTGGTGCCAGATGCTGACCTGTGTAGGACGCAGAGTCGGCCGCAACGGTCTCCGGCGTACCTTCGACCACGATCTGTCCACCGCCGAAGCCTCCTTCCGGGCCCAGGTCGATGACCCAGTCCGCGGTCTTCACCACCTGCAGATTGTGCTCGATGACAACGACCGTATTTCCACGATCCACGAGCTGGTGGAGGACGTCCAGCAGGACCCGAACGTCTTCGAAGTGGAGTCCGGTGGTAGGTTCATCCAGGATATAGAGCGTGTTGCCTGTCGCTCGCTTCGACAACTCCGTGGCCAGCTTCACACGTTGGGCCTCACCACCCGACAATGTCGTAGCCGACTGTCCGAGGTGAATGTAGCCAAGCCCCACGTCGTTCAGCGTTGCGAGCTTCTGCTTGATTTTCGGAACGGCATCGAAGAACTCGAGCGCGTCCTCGACCATCAAGTCGAGCACGTCCGCAATGTTCTTGCCCTTGTAGTAGACGTCGAGGGTCTCACGGTTGTAGCGCCGACCCCGACATACGTCACAGGGCACGTAGACGTCGGGAAGGAAGTGCATCTCGATCTTCACCAGTCCGTCGCCCTGACATGCCTCGCACCGTCCACCCTTCACGTTGAACGAGAAGCGCCCCGGTCCATAACCACGCATCTGCGACTCCGGCAGATTTGCAAAGAGATCACGGATGGGTGTGAAGAGCCCGGTGTACGTCGCAGGATTCGATCGAGGTGTACGGCCGATTGGTGACTGGTCGACGTCGATCACCTTGTCGATGTGTTCGAGGCCCTCGATCGCGTCGTGAGCCTCCGCTACGAGCTTGCTCCGGTAGAAATGACGGGCAAGCGCGTGATACAGGGTGCTGTTCACCAGCGTGGACTTGCCTGACCCACTGACGCCGGTGACACAGAGAAAGGTCCCGAGCGGGAAGCGCACGTTGACGTTCTGAAGGTTGTGGCCGCGGGCTCCGCGCACCGTCAACGAACGATCGAGATCGACCTGGCGACGCGTGTCCGGGAGCGGAATCTCCCGGTCCCCCCGCAGGTAAGCCCCGGTCAACGAGCCCTCGGCCGTCAGTAC
>JAKMDG010000361.1 GCA_022428035.1 Longimicrobiales bacterium | reverse complement strand
CCCCCCGGCCCGAACCCCCCCCGGGGGGGGCGGGCGCCCGGGGCGCCCCGACCCTCGATCTGCTGCTTACTGCAGGGGTGGGACGGCGTCTCAGGTGACGGCTTCCTCAACCATGCGCGTCGTTGCTTCGCCGTGGGCGATCGCAGGCTTGCAAAAACGACTTCCGATCTCGTGCAGACCACGCAGATCGATATCCGTCAAATCGGGGTAGCGCTCCCCGATGTAGTCGATCGTCTCGTCCATCCAGTGCCGCTGATCTTCTTCAGCAGCCTGCAGGACCCCGCAACGGTGCACATGGCTGAAAAGCTCATCCCGTGCCCGCTCCAGTAGCTTATCGTGCGACAATTCGTCCTCCTTAATCAGTATTGCCGTGCGCGCCTTCAGCGCGCTGCTTCAACGTCTTAGTTTCAGCCGTGGAAGATAATCGTGATCCGTTCTTAGATAAACCGGAGCCAGGATGAACCAGAGCGACGGCCCTGACGCGGTCGAGCTGGAAGTATTCCGACACCTGTTCACCGCCCTCGCCGAGGAGATGGGAGCCGCTCTGAAGCGGGCCTCCTTCTCTCCCAATATCAAGGAACGCCGCGACTACTCCTGCGCGCTGTTCAACCCCTCCGGCGACGCGGTTTCACTGGGTGATCATATGCCGGTACACCTCGGTGCAATGCCCATGAGCGTGGCCGCCGCACTGGAAGAACTCGGCACGATCGCCCCGGGTGACATCATCTGTCTCAACGATCCGTTCCGGGGTGGGACGCATCTTCCCGACATCACCCTGATTTCCTCGGTGCACGATCAGGACGGAGCACTGATGGGATACGTCGCGTCCCGGGCGCACCACTCGGACGTCGGGGGATCAACGCCCGGATCCATGCCTCTGGCGCGAGAGATTTTCGAAGAGGGCGTCCGTATCCCTCCGATCCGACTCTATCGGGAAGGAGTACGAAACGACGAGGTCTGGGCGTTGCTGCTCGCGAACGTACGTACTCCGGTCGAGCGAGCCGGCGATCTCGATGCACAGGTCGCTGCGTTACATACCGGCGCGATCCGCCTCCTCGAGATCGCGGCACGGCGCGGAACATCCGAGACACTGGCCGCAATGGATGCGCTCATCGCGTACGCGGACCGACTCGTCGAGGTCGGACTCGATCAGATTCCGGACGGGGTCTATGAAGGTGCGGACATCATCGAGGACGACGGCTTCGGCTCCGGCCACGTGCCGATCCGAGCACGTCTCGAATTGGTCGGTTCACGGCTCCATATCGACTTCGCCGGGACTTCATCCCAAGTGCCCGGGGGGGTCAACGCGGTGGCCGCAATCACATCGTCGGCCACCCGGTACGTCGTCCGCTGCGTCGTCGAGGCGCTTCTGGGGGAGCCCCTGCCAGCAGGCGGTGGCTCCATGTCGTCGGTCGTCCTCGATCTCCCCGAACGAAGCGTGGTGAATGCATCGATGCCCGCCTCGGTCGCGGCGGGAAACGTCGAAACCAGTCAGCGCATCACAGATGTCCTGTTCCGGGCCTTCGGGGTCGCGTTACCCGAGTTGATCCCCGCGCTCTCCCAGGGCACGATGAACAACACGACGGTGGGCGGCATCGATCCACGGACAGGTACGCCGTTTGCGTACTACGAAACCGTCGGAGGCGGGATGGGTGCTGGACCATCGGGCGATGGACTGAGCGGCGTGCACGTGCATATGTCGAACTCGCTGAACACGCCGGTCGAGGCACTCGAGCACGCCTACCCGTTCCGCATCACACGGTACGGGATCCGGCGTGGAACCGGCGGTGCGGGGAAACACCGCGGAGGAGATGGCCTCAGGCGAGACCTCCAGGTCATGGGGTCCGCACGCGTCGCACTTCTGTGTGAGCGGAGAGAGCGGGGTCCCTCCGGTGCCCAGGGCGGAGACGATGGTGCCACGGGAGAGAATGTGCTGATCCGCGATGGAGTAGAGCGGACCCTTCGTGGCAAGGACACCTTCTGGGTGGAAGCCGGTGACATCGTGAGCATCCGCTCACCCGGCGGCGGTGGCTGGGGCCACGCCACAGACTAACGACAAGAGACCTTCATGCAGCTTCGATTCTCGGCCGTCTGCGAAGACGCGCAGCCGAGGCCCGACGGACGCCTCGACGTCCACGGCGTCCTCCACTCTCTACCTGCGCCAGGCTTCCCTGCCCTTCAGGACCTGATGGTCCTTGTGATCGTGATCGAGTGGGATCGCGAGGACTTCGGCCGATACCGCTTCCAGGTCACCCTCGACCACGAGACTGAGCCATTCTCCGAACGGGTCGTCGACGTGGAAACCGAGGTCCGCACGCCGACGGAATTCGAGGCGCCTGCAAAGACACCGGTGATCGTGCCGATGCATGAGGTCCTCTTCCCCCACCCCGGTCAGTACACGTTCCGGATCAAGGCGAAGGGCAAAACGATCGACGGCCCTGGTATCTATCTCGTCGAGGTGCCGGAGCCTGAGACCGACGCCTGACGGCGGGGTTTCACTTCCCCATGGCTTCTCCGACTCTTCCACGAGGATACCTGCGAAGACGCTATGCAGGCGGCGAGTATCTGGCGTGGGAAGGAGCGATCGACTGGATCGCTCGAATCCTCGACGAGGACACACTCCACGGATGGGCAGGAGCCCGGAAAGACCGTATCGACTTCTCCGGTCGCGGCCGGGTCCACGCTGTGCCCGCACCGCTTCCAGGACCCGACGGACGTGCGCGTTGGGCCGTTCGGCACTACCGACGAGGCGGTGCGATGGCGATGCACATGGAGGACCGATACATGCGCGGGGGCATGCCGCGTCCGTTCCGGGAGATTGCTGCTGTGGAGGAGAGTCGGGCCAGAGGAGTTCGGACCCCCGCACCGGTGGCCGGTGCGACATACGTGCAGGGCGTCTCGTATCGATGTGATCTCGTGACCGAGGTCGTGCCAGAGGTACGCACCCTGGCCGCCCTTCTTCATGAACATGATGGCACCCGGAGCTGGCTCCGCAGCATGGCCCGTGCTGGCGACCTGATCCGTTCTCTTGCCGAGGCCGGCGTCTATCACGTCGATCTGAATGCGCGAAACATTCTACTCTCGGACGACCATTCAGAACCCGCATGGGTCGTGGACCTGGACCGGGCTCGCGTGCTCGATGGTCCCTCGCCAAGAGCAGGCGAACGAATGGAGCTGCGGCTGGTACGGTCGATCGTGAAGATCGGCACGCCCACCGGTGAGCACCTGGGCGATCGAGAGCTGATGACCGCCCTGGCGATCCGAGGCTCTGACCTGTGAGCCCGGGAAGTGGCCGGCTCATCCCCGGCGAGGGCTGGCAGGGACCGCCGCCCAGGGAGATCTGCATTGTCATGCTCTCCGCAATCGGCGATGCAGTACACGTTCTGCCCGTGGCGACCGCCCTCAAGCGAGCGTGGCCTGAGACACGCATCACCTGGGTCATCCAACCGGTACCCTGGCTGATGGTTCGCGACCACCCGGCCATTGACGAGTTCATCGTCTTCCGGCGTCGTCGGGGGCTGCAGGCATGGGTGGGCTTCTACGAGCTGATGAAGGAGATGCGAGGTCGACAGTTCGACCTGCTGATCGGACTCCAGGTCTACTTCAAAGCCGGTCTCATCACCGCACTCACACCAGCGCGTGTGAAGCTCGGCTTCGATCGCGTGCGTGCCCGCGACGGTCAGTGGCTCTTCACCAACGCCCGGATCCCGGCGCGTGGGCAGCAGCACGTGCAAGACCAGTACCTGCAGTTCCTCGAGCATCTGGGTGTCGATCCTGATCCCATCGACTGGGGGCTCAGCTTCACAGAGGAGGAACGACAACGTCAGGCCGAGTTCTTCGAAGCGACCGAGCGTCCGGTTTGCGCCGTCGTGGTGGGTACGAGCAAGCTCGAGAAGAACTGGAACGCGGAAGGATACGCACGGATTCTCGAAGCGTTGGAGGGGGATCATGGCCTGCAGCCCGTCATTGTCGGAGGCCCCTCCCCAGTCGAACGCACCATCGCCGACGACATTCTGGCGCAGACCGACGCGCGGGTGATCGACGAGCTCGGTGATGACCTGCGGCGTTTGATGTGGATCGTGGACGGGGCCGCGCTGCTGATCTCACCGGACACGGGTCCGCTTCACATCGGGCGCGCGCTTGGCACGCCATCAGTCTCGCTCTTCGGCTATACAAACCCGAAACGCTCCGGTCCTTGGCGAGCATTCGAGGACCTGATCGTCGACGGGTACGCCGAGTACCCGGGCGAGGACTACCCCCTCATGCCGGTCTATCGGAACGGGATGAGCCGGATCGGGGTTGGCGATGTGATGGAAAAAGTCGCTCTGGCCATGGAGCGGTACGTCGTTCGCTGACCTGGAGTGACCGACCCACGCCGATCTCCGAGAGGTTCTTGTGAATAACCCATGGATTGCAGCAACCTCCGTGGCGCCGTCCGACCTGGGCGACGCAACCTTGCAGCTCCACTGGGCCACCCAGCTCGTTGCATCGGCAGGGCAGACCTTCGTCGAGCCACGACCGGACGACAGTCACCGCTCGATGACGTGGTCCCCCGGGCTCAGGTCCTTCGTGAGTGACCCATTCGCCGGTCCGTACCCCTTCCGCCTGGCGGTACGAGCGGCCGACCTGACTCTATTCCTGGTCGGTCGAGAGGACGACGAGCTCGGGGTGCTTCCGCTCGCAGGAAAGACTCTCGATGAGGCATACGCATGGTTCGCGGTGGGCATGGCGACGTATCTGGGTGGAGCGCCACCGACGATCGAGCGACCCGAGTATGACATGCCGGAACACCCGGTCATGGACAGCGCCCCGTTCTCAGCCGGCATGACTGACGAACTCACTGCGCTCGAGGCCATGTTCAGCGGGGCTGGAGCCCTGCTCGATGGGGTCGTCTCGTCGCGCGAAGACGCATCACCTGTGCGTGTGTGGCCGCACTACTTCGACATCGCGACGCTGATCACCATCGAACAGGATGCGAACGGGAAGGCAACGAAGACGCTCGGTATCGGATTCGCTCCAATGGGCGGCGGATATTCCGAGTGGTATGGCTACGTCTCTCCGTGGCCGTGGCCAGAAGCGGGCACGCTGCCTGGCCTCGAGGGTGCTGGATTCGGGCACACCGATGGATGGACAGGTGCTGTGCTTCCCGGCGCGGATGTGGCGGCGGCGGAGTCAGGCCAGCGAGCGGAGTTGGTCGAACAGTACCTGGCGGAAGCGATAGACAAAGCCATTTCCGTGCTTGTCTGAGCCCCTAGAATCCGAAGATCGCCTTCGCCCCGAGTAACAGGAACGCCGCCAGCACGCCGAGTGAGGCTTCCCACTCCTTGTTCCGCTTGTACTGCGCCCACCGGAATCCTGCTTCGGGTCCCTCACTGATCTCTCCCCCCCTCCAGGGCGTAAGACGAGGCACGAAGAACGGCACGTTCGCAGCGTATTCTCCGTAGTCTTCGGGGAAGAGACCCGAGAGGTGTTCGACCTCTCCGGTCATCGTCCTGGAGTAGATCAGCGCATAGAAGGTGAGAAAGAGCGCAGGCCACAGCCAGTGACCTCCCGCCAGCGCCACACCGAGCCCGATAAAGAAGGAGCCGAAATACAGCGGGTTGCGGGTGAAGGCGTAGGGTCCCGAGGTCGTCACCTCCTGATCCTTATGGATCGTCCCAGCGGACCATCCACGAATCCAGAGCCCCAGGACAGCAAGACACACACCAATCGCCAGCACATCAGTTACGGGTGTGGCAAACCAGAAAAACGGGAAGACAATAAGCCACACCGCCTTGAGGCGGAGTCGACGCATGGTCAGTCTCATGACGTGCGGCTCTCAGGTCAGCGGGAGAATGAGCCGACCACCTCTGCCTCTGCACGCTGCTCCCGCCCCGCGACCGCCGCCGCCCGAGACTGCGGGTTGAGCGGGTGCCCCTCGGTGATGCTTCTCAAGTGGAGTGTCAGCGATCCCGGGAAGTTCGGGATGTCGGACTTGACGTAGACCGGGACTCGTCGCTCATCATCCGTAAAGTGGATCTCACTCTCTCCACCTTCGCCGAACAGACCATCGGTCTGGATCTCCGGGACCACGACGATGGTGTTGTACAGGACGCCTTCGGTCTCCCGTTGATCCTTGCGGAGCACGGTAACCCTCACCGGGTTGCCATCTTCCTTGAAGTACCGGTTGAGGGTGTACGTTTTCCCGATCTCCAGGGGTAGCGTGCGGATGTAGTAGATGAATGCGATCTCATCGAGGGGAAGCGCCGAACCCAGGTCGCCGCCCCGATCGAAGTCGATGCGCTCCCACCGCATGATGTCCGGATAGAACTCCCAGTGCCGATAGCTCTGGTACCCGACTTCGTCAATATCACGGATGTAC
>JAKMDG010000358.1 GCA_022428035.1 Longimicrobiales bacterium | reverse complement strand
ATCCGATCGGAAAGATCGGTGTGGCGGTATCTGGTGCGAACTCCGATCGCGTCTGGGTCATTGTGGAGCACGGGGACGCAGGTGGTGTCTATCGCTCGGATGATGGAGGTAGCACGTTCGAGTATGTGAATGACGAGCGAAAGCTGCGACAGCGCGCGTTCTACTACACGCGGATCTACGCGGACCCGCAGGACGAGGACGTTGTCTACGCCCTGAACACAGGCTTTTACCGCTCAACGGACGGGGGTGCGACCTTCCCCCAGCAGATTCGCGTGCCGCACGGCGACAACCACGATCTGTGGATTGCCTCGACGGACCCTGACCGGATGATCAACTCCAATGACGGGGGCGGAAACGTCTCCTTCAACGGTGGAGAGACGTGGACCGATCAGGAATACTCAACGGCTCAGTTCTACCGGGTCACCACGACGAACCATGAGCCCTACCACATCTGTGGTGCTCAGCAAGACAACTCGACCGCGTGCACGCCCTCCGGCGGGTGGGGTCACTTATCCGCGGCCGGTGGATTTGGTGGTGGGAGTAACTACTACTACGCGGTCGGTGGCTGTGAGAGTGGCTACATCGCGCCGCACCCCGTGGAGCTCGACATCTTCTACGCGGGCTGCTACGGCGGCTCGTTGTCGCGTTACGATCACAACACTGGCTTCGGGCGGGCGATCAACGTCTGGCCTGAGAACCCTATGGGTCAGTCCGCCGAGGACCTCCGAGAACGGGTCCAGTGGACCTTTCCGATCGTCTTCGACAAGCACGATCCTGACATTCTCTACACGGGTACGCAGAAAGTCTGGAAGACCACGACGGAAGGTCAGAGCTGGACACAGATTTCTCCGGACCTGACGCGGAACGAGCCCATGACGGTGGGTCCCTCCGGCGGCCCGATCACGCTGGATCAGACGGGTGTGGAGACGTACGCGACGGTGTTCGCAATTGCCCCCTCTCCTCATGATCCAAACGTGATCTGGTCGGGGTCAGACGACGGCTATGTGCATGTAACGCGTGATGCCCGTGCGGCTTCTCCGATGTGGGATAACGTCACGCCTGCTGACGCACCGGACTTCGTCCGGATCAACACCGTCGAGGTATCGCCCAACACGCCCGGCAAGGCGTACATCTCGGGGATCCGGTACCTCGTTGACAATGATCGCAGTCCTTACATCTGGAGAACCCAGGACTACGGCGAATCATGGACGAAGATTGTTGACGGCATTCCGGCTGACGACTTCATCCGCGCGGTGCGTGAGGATCCTACCCGTCCGGGCCTGCTGTACGCGGCATCTGAGCGGACGGTGTACGTCTCCTGGAATGACGGGGGCTCGTGGCAGCCTCTCACGATGAATCTTCCAGTCACTCAGGTCTCGGACCTGGTCGTTGAAGATCACGACCTCGTGATCGGGACGCACGGCCGCGGTTTCTGGGTCATGCGCAGCATCGGGCCGCTTCGTCAGTTGACCGATGAGGTCGCCAGCGCAGACTTCTGGCTCTTCGATCCGAAAGATCCGGTGCGCCGTTTCGATAATGCCGTGAGTGTCGACTACATCCTCGCTGAGGATGCGGACCACGTCATGCTCGAATTCATGGATGGCTCTGGCGACGTGCTGGCGAGCTACGAGGCATCAGCCGAGGACGAAGGGGAAGAGGAGCAAGAGGGTCAGGGCTTCAACCCGTTCGGAGGCGGCGGAAATCAGGCCCCGGGGCTGGAGTCGGGCTCGAACCGCTTCCGTTGGAACATGCGCATCGAGGGATGGACGGATTTCGACGGTCGAATTTTCTGGGCTGCCGGCAACCAGGGGCCCGCGGTGCTCCCCGGCAACTACCAGGTCCAGCTCACGGTCGACGGTGAGAGCATGACTCAGGACTTCGAGATTCGGATGAACCCCAGGGCATTGGCCGATGGGGTCACGGTCGAGGACCTCCAGGAGCGCTTCGACTTTGCGATCCAGATCCGTGATCGGGTGACGGATGCGAACGAAGCCGTACTCCGCATGCGCTCCATCAAGGCGCAGATCGAGGATCGGATCGAGCAGAACGACAACGCCGAACTCGCTCAGCTCGGCGGCACCGTCCGCGATCGCCTGGGCGAGGTGGAGGGCGAGGTCTACCAGGTTCAAAACCAGTCGAACCAGGATCCGCTCAACTACCCCATCAAGCTGAACAACAAGATCGCTGCCCTGCAGAACCTCGTCGAAGGCGCCGAAACCCGGCCAACAGACCAGTCCTACCAGGTCTTCCAGACGCTGTCGACAGAGTTGGACGGTGAGCTGGACCAGATGGATCTGGTCATTCAGCAGGACCTGGCGAGGCTGAACGAGCTGCTTCGTGAGCTAGGCCTGGACCCGATCGACGCGGAGCGCTTGATCACCTGAGTTGGGAAGGAGGAGCCGCACGCTGCCCAGATTGATCACCAGGTTGGTGGGGTGGGCAGTAGCGGTGTTCTACCATGTGGAACGGACGGGTCCGGGTCTCGCACCCGGGCCCGTTCTCGTAACGGCGAACCATCCGAACTCGTTGGTGGACCCGCTCCTCATCTTCCATACAGGGGGGCGGCACGCACGCCCTCTGGCGAAGGCACCGCTCTTCGAGCAGGCCGTGGTCGGGACGGTGCTGAGA
>JAKMDG010000357.1 GCA_022428035.1 Longimicrobiales bacterium | reverse complement strand
GTACACGGACTGCGCACTGGGCGATGCTGGCTCGCTCGATGAACATTCCCGCGGCCGTTGGATTCGGTGACGCATCGAGTCGCGCCTCCAACGGCCAACAGGCGATCCTCGATGGCCGGATCGGGCGGTTCGTACTCCAGCCGGAAGCGGACGAGCGCACACGCTTCGAGGCCCGTCGGAAGCAGCACTCCGACTGGGAGGAAGAGATTTCGATGATCGCCGCGCTGGAATCGGTCACCCAGGACGGTCAATACGTCGAGCTGCGCGGGAACCTCGATCTCCCGGGTGAGGCGGAGCGGTTACGGGCCCGCGGCGCTGTCGGGATCGGGCTGTATCGCACTGAATTTCTCGTGGTCGGGAGAAATTCGATGCCCAACGAAGAGGAACAGTACGAGGCCTATCGGCACGCCGCTGAGGCGTTCCCGAGCGGTGCAGTCTGTATCCGGACCTTCGACCTCGGTGGCGACAAGTTTCCGATGTTCCTGAACATGCCTCAGGAAGAGAACCCCTTCTTGGGGTGGCGCGCGATCCGCGTGTGTCTCGACCAGCCGGACCTCTTCCGGACTCAACTGCGGGCACTTCTGCGCGCAACGGCGCATGGCGACGTCCGGTTCATGATCCCGTTGGTCAACGACGTCGAGGAGATCCGGGAGGTCCGCGCTCTTCTCCAGGAGGAGGCGGAGGGTCTTCGTCGCGACGGTATCCCGTTCAATGCCGGGTACAAGCTGGGCGTGATGATCGAGACGCCGGCGGCCGCCCTCGATGCCGCCGAGTTGGCGCGCTACTCGGATTTCTTTTCGATTGGCACCAATGACCTCATCCAGTATACGCTCGCCGTGGACCGGACCAACACGCGGCTCGCGAAGCTGTACAACCCGTTTCATCCGGCGGTTGTGAGGCAACTGCATCAGGTCGCTCGGGTCGGACGAGCGGCAGGAATCGAGGTAAGCGTATGCGGTGAGATGGCCTCTCATCCGCTGGGGGCGTTCCTGCTGATCGGCCTGGATATCACGGCACTGTCCATGGCTTGGCCGTCGCTCTCCGAGATCAAACGCCTCGTGCGGGACGTGCGTATGGAGGATGCCCGTTCGGCTGCGCGAAAGGCCCTCGCGGCGCCCACCGCCCATGACGTCACACAATGTCTTGTCGAGGGAATCGGTGACTCGGTGGATCTGTCGGTCTTCTCTGGTCGTTGGAGCTTGTCGCTGCCCGAGTGATTGGGTAGGGTGAATGCGCCTTTTGTGGCTTCGTACGAAGCCCTGTCTCCGCTGCACAGCCCCTGCAGGAGTCGCCCGTTGAGCACGACGCTTTTCACCTCGGAATCCGTGACCGAGGGCCATCCGGACAAGATCGCCGATCAGATCTCGGATTCGGTCCTCGACCACATGCTCGCTCAGGATCCGAAGTCCCGCGTGGCCTGCGAAACGCTCGTCACCACGGGCCTGGCGCTGATTGCGGGTGAGGTCACGACCTCCGGCTACGTGCACTTGCCCGACGTCGTTCGAGGAACCCTGCAGCGGATCGGCTACACGAACTCCGCCTATGGCATCGACTCCGCGACCTGTTCGGTTCTGACCAGTCTGGATCGTCAGTCTCTGCACATCGCCATGGGTGTCGACTCGGGCGGCGCGGGTGATCAGGGCATGATGTTCGGGTATGCCTCCGATGAGACGCCTGAGTTGATGCCGGCAACGATCCACTTCGCGCATGCCCTGACGCGCCAGCTCGCGAAGGTGCGTCGCAGTGGTGAGCTTCCCTGGGTCCGCCCGGACGGAAAGTCCCAGGTGACCATCGAATTTGACGGCGACACGCCCGTTCGCATCCATACCGTCGTCGTGAGCACTCAGCACGACGAGGACGTGAGCCAGGACGACATCGTGTCGGGGATCGCCGAGAAGGTTGTCAAACCGGTTCTCCCGTCGGATCTCTATGACCCCGATAACTGCATTCTCCACGTGAACCCGACGGGTCGGTTCGTGATCGGTGGCCCTCACGGGGACGCAGGTCTCACCGGCCGCAAGATCATCGTGGACACG
The DNA here is from genome assembly GCA_022428035.1 of Longimicrobiales bacterium. Taxonomy (GTDB): domain Bacteria; phylum Gemmatimonadota; class Gemmatimonadetes; order Longimicrobiales; family Gaopeijiaceae; genus UBA2589. The sequence continues at coordinate 1,125 of JAKMDG010000357.1, read as the reverse complement.
TACGGCGGCGTGGGACGACACGGTGGCGGCGCCTTTTCCGGAAAAGACGCGACGAAGGTGGATCGCTCCGCGGCGTATGCGTCGCGCTGGGCAGCCAAGAACGTTGTCGCAGCCGGGCTGGCGCGGCGTTGTGAGATCCAGCTCGCGTACGCCATTGGTGTGGCCGAGCCGGTCTCCGTTCACGTCACGACGTTCGGTACGAGCGAGCTTCCCGAGGACGTGCTGTCCAAGGCGGTTTCGGAGGTCTTCGACTTCCGCCCGGGCGCAATCATCGAAACGCTGGGACTCCGTAATCCGATCTTCACCCCGACGGCAGCCTACGGGCACTTCGGCCGCTCACCCGAGACCCGCGTGCCCGATTCCTCCGAGAGCGGGGACGCCGTCCGGTTCTTCTCCTGGGAGGACACGAACCGGGTGGACGACCTCAAGACCGCTGCGGGGGCCTGACGGGACCGCACGCCGGCGGGGGGCGTGGAGAACCCCTGCGAGACTCGGGAGTATTGGGGACGTCGCGGGTCGCTGACCCGTTGGGCCCATCGTCACGGAGCAAACGAGCGCGTGCTGGTCGAAGTGAGGGTTCAGAGTCTGGCTCTGGATCGAAGCACGAACACCCCCGTCGTCATCCTTCAGGAGGTGGACGGCGATCGCGTGTTGCCGATCTGGATCGGGCCGGCGGAGGCGAGCGCGATTGCGATGCGTCTGGCCGATATGGACAGCCCTCGTCCGCTCACGCACGATCTCTTTTGCTCAGTTCTTCAGCAGCTTGGTGGGGCGGTCAGCAAGGTGATCATCACGAGGGTTCAGAAGAGTACCTACTACGCCGAGTTGGTCGTGAGCCGGAATGGCGAGGTCATCAGCATCGATGCCCGACCCTCGGACTCGATTGCTGTAGCGCTGAGAGCCGATGCACGGATCATGGCCGATGACTCCCTTCTCGAGATCGCCACAATCGAGATCGCGGAGGAAGAGTCAGTCGGTCATCCCGAATCTGTCATGGAGCCCATCGAGGTCATCGACCATGACAAGGAAATGGGACCTGAGGAGCTCAAAGAGCACCTCCGCCGTCTCAACCCCGAGGATTTTGGTCGCTTCATTCCCTGATCCCAGGGGTGGCGGTCAGGGGGG
>JAKMDG010000353.1 GCA_022428035.1 Longimicrobiales bacterium | reverse complement strand
ATCCAGGAACGGCTGGTTCAGGCGGTGCACGCTGGTAAGCTTGGCCCGAATGCTTCAGGGTGCAGCTCGATCGAAGTGAAGCTGAACGAGTCGCACGTCGCGTGGGCGAGCTACGAAGCGGACGTGTGAGCGCGACCTCAAACGCGTTCCACCTGATTGTTCCCGGACCGCTTGATCAGCGGACCGGAGGGTACATCTACGACGCCCGGATCGTCTCGGAGTTGGCTGAGGCGGGTGTTCCCGTTGCGGTCCATTCCATCGGGGGTCGCTTCCCGGACGTGGATGACGTGGCTCGGGAGGCCCTCAACGCACGGCTGGCCAGTCTCGCAGATGGCGAGACCGTGGTGGTGGACGGACTCGCAGCAGGAGGACTCCCCGAGGTGATCGCGGCTCACACGCCGCGTCTCGCCATGGTGGCACTCGTGCACCATCCTCTGGCCGACGAGACCGGACAGTCGCCGGAGCAGGTCGAGCGTTTCTTCGTGTCCGAGCGTGAGACCCTGAGTCACGTGCAGGGTGTCATCGTGACCAGCCCGTTCACCGCGCGCCGCCTCGCTGATTTCGACGTGGATGAAGACCGGGTCCGTGTGGTTCGGCCCGGTACGGATCCAGCTCCTCTCGCGGATGGTCCGAATGGAGGAGGTCCGCCGAGCCTGGTGTGCGTCGCTTCCCTCAGTCCCAGGAAGGGACACGACCTCCTCGTGGCAGCCCTCGACCGACTCCGTGATTTCGAATGGAATTGTGTCTGCGCCGGGAGTACGACCCGTGACCCGGGCTATGCGGACCAGGTGCTGGCCGAGGTCGAGCAACGCAATCTCCGAGACCGGATCGAGTTCGTTGGAGAGCTGGAAATCGCAGAGCTGGAGGAGGTGTACCGTACCGCCTCGCTCTTCGTGCTACCCTCGTATTATGAGGGATACGGCATGGCGTACGCGGAGGCCCTGGCTCGGGGCATTCCCGTGGTTGGCACCACCGGAGGGGCGATTCCGGATACGGTACCGAGCTTCGCCAGTGTGCTTGTGCCGCCAGGAGATGTCGACGCTCTGGTCTCCGCGCTCGAGGGTTTGCTGGTAGCTCCTGAGCGTCGAGAGGTGCTTGCCGAGGGAGCGCGCATGCACAGGGATTCTCTGCCCGACTGGGCAGAACAGGCGCATCGATTCCGTGATGTGGTGACCGATCTGACAGGCCCTTCGTATGAGTGACGACATCTTCGATGCTGACTGGCTGGCCCTCCGAGAGGAGGCAGACCACCGCTCACGCGTGCACGACCTCGCCCAGCGACTGGCCGAGGCGGGAGAGTCGATGGGCTGGTCGGCCGCGCTGGATCTGGGCTCTGGCACGGGGTCCAACCTGCGCTACCTCGCGCCCCGACTTCCTTGGGTCGAATCGTGGACACTCCTCGATCACGATGTGTCGCTGCTGACCGGTGCTCGGGCTCCGACGGTCCCGGACCCGATTCGGGTGGTTGGCGATCTGGCGCTCGAGGGAATCGAAGAGATCGGATCGGCCGATCTCGTGACGGCCTCTGCACTCCTCGATCTCGTCTCTCAGCAGTGGTTGCGGCAGGCGGTCGAAGCGTGCGCCATGCACGGTACCGCTGTGCTCTTCGCCCTGAGCTATGACGGCGTCGTGCGGTGGGCCGAAGAGGATGTCGATGACGCGCTCGTGCGCGATGCGCTCAATGAGCATCAGCAGCGGGAAAAGGGCCTCGGTGCTGCCCTCGGGCCGGATGCGTCTCGCACAGCGGAAGCGCTCTTCGAGGCTGCAGGCTACGAGGTGACCCTCCAGCCCAGCCCCTGGCGACTGAGCGGTCCGGCTGATCGAGATCTGACGGTGTTGTTGATGCGTGGCTGGATCGAGGCAGCACTGGAGATCCGGCCGACCGAGGCAGCTCGGCTTCACGCATGGGAAGCCCGCCGCAACGAGGCCGTGGCGGCGGGCCGCTATACCGTGGAGGTCGGCCACTACGATCTGCTGGCTCTTCCGCCGAGACGCGCCGAGTGAGTGACTGACGGATGAGTCGTCGAACGCTCCTCCTCATTGCTCGCGGCGTGACGAGTCTCGGACTCTTCGCAGTCCTCGCGTACATCCTCGATCCGCGTGACGTCTCGGCTCGACTGATGGATCTCGATCCGGCATGGGTCGTGATCGCTCTGGTGGTTTCGATCGCCCAGGTGGTGGGCTCAGCGTGGCGCTGGCGGTTTACCGCGAGCCGACTGAATCTCGACCTGCCGATGCGCCGTGCCGTGACGGAGTACTATCTGGCGACGTTCCTCAATCAGGTCCTGCCCGGGGGCGTCATGGGTGACGTATCTCGGGCGTGGCGACATGCGCGAGAGGCTGATACCCGAGCGTCGATCCAGTCGGTAGCCTTCGAGCGGATGTCCGGCCTCGTAGTGATGAGTGCCGTGGCTGCCGTCTCGGCGATCCTGCTTCTGAGTGATGTGTCGAGTGCGGCGCGGGCTGGCCTGGCGTTCCTGGTGCTGGGGCTGATCGCGTGGGGTGGCGTATCCGCGCGGCGCGTGCGCCAGCGTGCTGAGGCCCCGCAGCTCCTGGTCGACGTTCGGCGAGCACTCCTCGACGGCGTCGCCCTCCCCGTCCAGCTCGTGACCTCGACCGCTGTTGTCGCCAGCTACCTTGCAGTCTTCGTGATGGCGGGGCGCGCCGTACAGCTCGAGACGCCACCGCTCCTGCTGGCGATGCTCGCAGGCCCTCTGTTGATGACGATGCTGGTGCCGGTGACGATCGCAGGGTGGGGGTTACGTGAAGTAGCCGCCGCAGCGCTCTGGAGTGCCGCAGGCCTCTCCGCTGCTGACGGTGTGGCTGTGTCCGTTTCCTACGGACTGATCGTGCTGGTCTCGAGTGTGCCCGGGGCTGTGGTGCTCGGGCTCACGCTTCTTCGGAGCGAAGATCGAGATCGAACAGCAGATCCGATCCCAGACGGAAGTGGCGTACCTGAGGGCGCCGGGCCTCGTCGAGAGTCTGTACCTCCGGAAGTGTGATTCCCGGTCGTCCCGAGCCGATCAATAACGAGGCGACAGAGACATGCAATCGGTCGAGTAGACCGGCCTCGAGAAAGCGCGAGACCGTGACACCGCCACCCTCGATGAGCACGCGTGAGAGGCCGCGAGCATTCAGCTCGGCGAGGATGTCCCTCGGGTTGAAGCCGTTTTCCCCGGTGGGCACACGCACGATCTCCACGCTCTCGTGGGCGGTCGTCGCGGTTGCGCCCGAAACGTCTGACGCGGCATCCGCCCCCTGAATCCACAGTGTGGGCGCTGCATCATCCGTGAAGATCGCCCGTCCGGGATCCAGGCGGCCTCGCGGATCCAGCGCAACCCGCACCGGGTTGGTGCCCTCGACCTTTCGTACCGTTAGTCGAGGGTTGTCGGCAGCGACGGTTCCAGCTCCCACGACGACGGCGTCCACGAGCGCTCGCAACCGATGCAGTCGCTCGATGTCCTCTGGACCGTTGATGTAGTGCGAGTGGCCGGAGGCGGTGGCAATACGGCCATCCAGACTCTGGCCGAGCTGCCCGATCACGAACCGTGTCGTGCCCTCGAGTGGGGCGAACACCTCGTCGAGGTCTGTGGGGATCACCCTGGGGGTTCCGCGGTCTCGAGGCGCTCGACGGGGAACGCGTGGGCGTCCCGGATTACATCGGCCAGGATCGCCGCGTAGTGCTCCACGAGTCGGGCCCCGAGTTCGGCGGTCGCGAGCGTTGCATCTCCCGTGACGCCGTGGGGGTTCAGGTCCTGAGCCATCCAGGCGAACGGTGCGACACCCTCCGGGCGTATCCAGGTCAGCGTCTTCTCGAGCTCCTCCCCGAGCGATTCGAATGGCTGGATTGCGTCGGTTCGCACCAGATCATGACGGAGGTGGAGCATCATGGCTGTCTCGACAGCACCCCCGTGGAGACCATGGAGCCACTCCGACTCCGGCAGGCTGGCCGCGGCTGGTCTCGGGAAGCGGAAGTAGTTCGACTTCACGACGAGCATGTCGAGTTCGGAGCGGATCCGGAGGGCAGCCGAGTCCAGGGCCGACTTGTTTCCTCCATGACTGTTGCTCACGACGAGACGCCGCACGCCGGCGCGATGGAGGTCGGCGGCGAGACCGACGAGCGCCTCTTCGAGCAAGGCAGGGGACAGCGTCAGCGTTCCAGGGAAGACCACATGTTCTGGACTGGAACCGATGGTCTGTGCGGGCAGCACCACGAACGGCACGTTCTCGAGGCGCCGTGTAGCCGCGTCGATGAGTCCGTCGCCGATATCGACGTCTGTCGACAGAGGTAGATGCGGCCCGTGCTGCTCGATCGCGGCGATCGGCAGGATCGCGACTGGATCACGGGTGACCAGCGCGGCGATCTCGGGACTCGTGAGTTCATGCCACTTCATTCGATCGAATCCTCCGGCGTTGGAAGCCGGCGAGCGTAGAGGTCGCCCGAGGAGAACATCTCCGCGGCATTGTCGAGCCATGTCCGGACGTCGTCCACGCTCTGCCATCTGTCCCAGGCGAAGCTTCGGCTCTCCCCGGCGATCGCATTGTACTCGTAGCGGCCCAGGGATTCGAGTCGGTCGATGCACGCGCGTGTCACGTCGAGCGAGCCAGCCACGAATTCGACCGAGATCCCGTCCAGAGGCTGAGACAGCCCGGCGAGCACTTCGGCCTCGTGGCCTTCGACGTCGATCTTGCAGAATCGTGGAACGCCATGCTCCTCGATGAGCGTATCCATGGTTGTGACGGGTACCTCCGCCGAACGCTCCCATCGAACGCGTCGGAAGGTTGGATTCGTCTCTACGATGGACTCTCGCCACGCATCAGCCAGTGTCGAGAGGGTCGGGTTGGCGTCGCTGACTGCGAGACGCGCGGTGCCGATCTCACGCCCGACGGCAACCGGCAGGACGGTGACGCCCGGACGGCGACCCACGAGCCGGCGCAACCAGGGCACGAGATCGGGCTGAGGCTCGAGGGCGATGACCCGGGCTCCGAGTCCAGAGAACGCGGCACTCCGGTCGCCGAGGTGCGCTCCCACGTCGAACACGAGGTCTCCCTTCGAGACGAAGGGGGCGTACAGCTCTCGAAGTCCACGCTGTCGCCCTGGGCGCCAGTACACGACGAGCGATCTACCGAGACCGAGCAGGCGCCGCACTACGGCTGTGCCCCCATCGGTGTGGTGCTGTAGGCGTTCACGAACCAGTCGCGAAACGCATCCATCCGAGCCACGTCACCATCGGTTGGAGGCAGAACGCCCGGTGCGAATCCCCAGCGGAGGAATGGAGCGAGGACTGCAGGATCGCTCGCGATCACGTGGACCGGGACGGTGCGGTTCGCGTCGTCTCCGGTGATGAGCGGAGCGGGCTGGTGATCGCCCAGGGCAATGAGAACCGTACGTTCGTCGACGTAGCGAGCCGCGTACGATGCCATCGCGTCGATGGCGTAGCCGACCGCCAGCGCGTAGTGCTCGCGCACCCGATCGCCATTCCGCCAGAGCTCTTCGGGTGTCTCTCCTGCCTCGGCGAAGGGAGCGAAGACCTCACCGTCACCGATCGAATCCCAGTTGTCGAACACGGGCAGTATCGGGGTCCATGGAGCGTGGCTGCTGATGAGTCCGAGTTCTGCGAAGAGCGGTCGATCAGTCTCCTGGCGGATGGTGTTCTCCAGATACGACCAGGTGAACTGATCGGGCATGGTGACCCAGTTCAGGGGCGGCCCGGCGTAGGCGATGTCCTGCCATGCGTAGATCCGCTGGTAGCCGAAACGCTCTCCCTCGGGCCACGCCATTGTGATGGCAGGCATGAGCGCGGCGGTCTGGTAGCCGGCCGCCTCGAAATCGTCGATGAGCGTGTGCCGGGCGCTAGCGAGGAGTAGATCGTAACGGAGCTGGTTTTCGAGCCAGAGTCCGCTCAAGACCGAGCCGTGACCCAGCCACGACATCCCGCCCTGGCTGGGGGCGACGAGTTGCCCTGTTACGACCTCGAGTCCTGCCTCTGCGAAGGCCTCAGACATGGAGTCCAGCCGAGGCAGGATCGTTGGCGCGTACCGTTCGTCCGTGATCGCGGACATCCCGTATGACTCGACGAAGGCCAGGATCACGTCTCGACCGTCGAGACCCGACAACAGGCCGGGTACGTCCACATATCTGTCCTGAGCGACCGCCATCTCGGCGGCGAATCGCTCGTTCTCCTGCATCATCCGAGTGACGTGGCGCGCCTGATCCCAGGTGAGCTGTACGGTCGGGAGACCCATCACGACACCGGCTGGGTGGGCCCACCTCAGCGGGACCGCCACGAGCGCGAGCCCGAGCATGACCGCCGCCGTGATCCTCTGTCGGCGGTTGCCCGGCTCGGGGTGGAGGGCCGAGAGCAGTTGGCTAACGAGCGCAATTGCACCGACGGTCAGCAGGAGACCTCCGACGATGACGAGCGAGCCGAGTACGGTACCCAGCGTGCCACGCAGCAGATTCGCGATCGCGCTGACCAGCTGTACGTCGAGGTAGAGGTTCAGCGGCCGCGCGAGGCTCATGCGCGCAGTCGTATCACCCAGCTGAAGCACAGACATCAGGATCACCATGAGCCCCGCCACCCATGCGGCGAAGCGGGTCCAGAGTGTGCTGGGTAGCAGCAGGAACACCGCGGTCAGGATCACGGATTCGAGCGCGATCCACTGTGGACCCAGGCCGCGGTTCAGGATCCAGATCGGGATCAAAAGGAAGGAATTGGCTACCACGAGGGTAGCGAATGCCCTTGCTCCTCTCGATGGCCGATTCCAGATCCTTCTGTCCATGTCACCCGTACGTCGTGTTAAGCTGCTGCCCACCCTGCTCCTCGCAGGAGCGGTGGGCGCATGCATGAGCGAGGACGATCCTCGCCCGGCCACCGGTCGTGATGAAGCCACTGCCGTCCGCGCTGGAAGCGCCGAGGACACTGGCCCTGTCGTGACGATGCCCGCCTGGATTTCGGACGCCAGCGGGCCATCGCTGTTCCAACACGTTACCGAATACGCTCGACTTCGTGCCCGTGCGGCGTATCGCGAGCCTACGCCCGTGGTGCCGCGGACCGTTTCCGATCTGACCTACGTTCAATACCGGGGCATCAGCTTTCGGGCCGATCGAGCGATCTGGCGTGGACGCGCACCGTTCGAGATTCAGCTTTTTCACCCTGGTGGTGGAAACGACTCGCCCGTCCGTGTTCATCTCGTGGAGTCCGGACGTGCGGTCCCCCTCGAGTTCGACGCGTCGCTCTTTCGTTACGGCGACGAGCTGGCCGACATCGATGTCGCCGTTCCGGCTCAGGCAGGGTTTGCGGGCCTGAAGGTCCTCTTTCCGCTGAACGACCCCGAGCGTATGGACGAGGTCGTGTCGTTCCTGGGCGCGTCATACTTCCGACTGCTGGGGCCCGGGCATGTGTACGGCCTGTCTTCGCGCGGGCTTGCCGTCGATGTCGCGCGACCCGAGGGAGAGGAGTTTCCAGATTTCGTGGAATTCTGGCTGGTCCGGCCGGAACCCGGGGCACGAACCTTTTCGCTGTTCGCGCTGCTGGATGGACCGTCCGTGGCCGGTGCGTTCCACTTCGAGTTGACTCCGGGGGATGAGTTGTCGCCGACCTCGATGGACGTAGAGGCCCGTCTCTTTGCGCGAGCCGACGCAGGCAAGCTGGGCGTCGCTCCCCTCACGAGCATGTACCTGCACGGCACGTTCGCCCGGGGTGGCGACGACGACTTCCGACCGCGGGTCCACGATTCCGAGGGACTCCTCATGCACACGGGGCGGGACGAGTGGATCTGGCGTCCCCTGACGAACAGTGCGGGTGTTCGTCTGACCTCACTGCGGGACGAGTCTCCGGCTGGCTACGGGCTGGTTCAGCGGGATCGTACGTTCGGCAACTACATGGACCTGGAGGCTCAGTATCATCGTCGCCCCAGCGAATGGGTCCAGGTCCAGGGGGATTGGGGTCTCGGTGGGGTTGAATTGCTCGAGATCCCGACCACGACCGAGTTCAACGACAACATCGTCGCGTCGTGGGTGCCGGTCGAACCGTTCCGAGCGGGCGACATCCGGACCTATCGATATCGACTCATCACGTTCGACGAACGGTTTGATTCCGAGGCCGATACGATCATCGGCAGCGGTCAGACGCTGGCGCAGGTAACGCGATCACGGATCGGCTGGGACGCGCTGCCGGGCCAGGCGGATCCTCCACCCCGGAGCCAGAGACGAGTCGTGCTCGACTTCGAGGGAGGTGTACTCGACACCCTTCCTCCGGGGGCCTCCGTGCTCGCTGCAGCCAGTACGTCGTCCGGCGAAATTTCCGATCTTCTCGTTCAGGTCCTTCCGGACGGCGGACGCCGCGCGACCTTTACGCTCATCCCCGAGGCGGACCGTGGTGCGGATATGCGCGTATATCTGCTGGTTGCTGATCAACCGGTGAGCGAGACATGGAGTTACCTGTGGGAGCCTGCACGTGTCCCTTAAGCTGAATATCCCCTTCGTTCGGGGGCGTCGAGTCGTGTATTTCGGACTCGTTGCCGGAACGACGGTCGCCGGTACGGTCATGATGGCCGGTATCGTCTCTGCTCAGGGACTGACCGTGCTGGAGTGCGTCATCCTCGCACTCTTCGTTCCGACCTTCGCGTGGATCGTGATGCCGTTCTGGACGGCGGTGATCGGGTTCGGGCTCAGGCTGTCCCGGCGTGATCCTGTCACGCTCGCGCCTTCCGTATCGCTCGAGCGGGCGTCATCCGCAGGCACCCTGTCGGCTCAGGCCATGCCCCGCACTGCGGTCGTGATCCCGGTCTACAATGAGAATCCCGACCTGGTCGCAGCACGTGCTGAAGCGATGATCCGATCGCTACGGAGTGTCACGTCTGGTGGGGCGTCGATCCACCTCCATCTCCTCAGCGATACGCAGGACCAGGTGATCGCACGGCGTGAAGAGGTCGTGTGGGTCGAGCTTCAGGGTCGCCACCCGGAAGTGCCGGTGCACTACCGCCGTCGCGAGCGAAACGAGGGTCGCAAGGCGGGCAACGTAGGAGAGTTTTGCCGCCGTTGTGGTGACGATTACGACCTCATGGTCGTGCTCGATGCCGATTCGATCATGACGGGAGAGACCATCCTCCACCTGGTCCGTCTCATGCAGGCGAATCCGGACGTGGGGCTCATTCAGACGATCCCGTTGCCCGCGCTTCAGCGCTCACTCTTCGGCCGACTCATCCAGTTCGCAGGACGCCTGTACGGACCCGTACTCGCGGCGGGTCAGGCCTTCTGGTACGGAGACGCCGCCAACTATTGGGGTCACAACGCGATCATGCGCCTGCGCCCCTTCATGGACCACGCGAAGTTGCCTGTCCTGCCCGGCAGGCCTCCACTCGGAGGCGAGGTCCTGAGCCACGACTTCGTCGAGGGGGCCTTTCTGCGCCGGGCCGGCTGGAGGGTCGTGCTCGCGGCGGACCTCCCGGGCAGCTGGGAAGAACTGCCGCCCAACGTCGAAGACTACGCCCGGCGCGATCGCCGATGGGCGCAGGGAAGCCTGCAGCACCTGAGGCTTCTCTTCGAGCCGGGCCTTCACCCGCTGAGTCGGCTCCATTTCCTGCTCGGCGCCATGGGCTACATCTCGTCTCTGCTCTGGCTGCTCATTCTTCTCGCTGGAACCGCGTACGTCCTCTTGCCCGTGAGCCACGGGCCTGTCGTCACGACGCGTCAGATTGTGTCGGCTCCCGTATTCTCCCTTCTGGCCCTGACCGCCATCGTGCTGTTCGTGCCCAAGCTTCTGGGGCTGGTCGCGGGGCTGCTGCACGAGCGTCAGGCGTTTGGCGGCGCAATACGGATGCTGGCAAGTGCGTTTCTCGAGACAGTGTTCTCGATTCTCCTGGCTCCGGTCATGATGCTCTACCACGCATCGTTCGTTCTGGAGATCGTATTCGGACGTTCGGTCGGATGGGATGCTCAGGACCGTGAGCGCACTGACCTCACCTGGGCAGAAGCGCGGCGTGCTGGCCGTATGGCCACCGTGGTGGGTGTCGTCTGGGGTGGTTTGACCTTCGCGCTCAGCCCTCTCTTCTTTATCTGGATGAGTCCGATCTTCCTCGGACTCCTGCTCAGCATTCCGCTGATCCGCTGGACCAGCCTGCAGCGCCCCGGTCAACGGGCGCACGCTGCCGGGCTGCTTCTCGTGCCCTCCGAGACATCGGAGCCGAGTGAAGTGACGCTTGTGCGTGGCGCTCAGGACGCCCCTGCTCGGGCGGACCTGTTGCGGAGTTCCGGTGTTCTCACCCCTCCGTCGGTCGCATCTACGACATTCTCTCCTGCAGGTCGCAGTATGGTCAACGCAGAACGTGGGCTCTTCGATCTCCGCCAGGGGCGTCCGCTCCTGATTACGGACAAACATGCTACCCGACAGACCAGTACACCCTCCAGTGGCGTGCTCATTGCCGCTGTCGAAGGGCTGGAGGAGGCCGGACTCGATCGCCTCCGCGTGCTGGGCATGGAGCCGCTCCGCCTTGTCGTGACGGCCCATCGGGTCCGGGCGATGGGACTCTCGCCCGAGGAATCCAACGCGGTTCCGTCGGGGAGCTATTCGATCACGCTCCGGCACAATGTCGAGCTTGACGAGATCCTCGAACTGGCGTGCTCAGCCAACGCAGACCATGAGGCGACGGCCCGCATGCTGTCGTCGTCGGCGTCCTCGGAGGCTGCGGGTCTGTCGCTTCTTCGACTCGCACGCCTTCTGCCTGCCGTCGTCGCGATCCCCGTCTGGACACCGCATGCGCAGCGTCTCGACGAGGCGCTCGCGCGCGGTGAGATCCTGACTGTGGATGCCGCTGAGGTCCATGACTACGTGGCCGCGGCAGATGTCGACGTGGTCGCGATCAGTGAGGCTCCGGTTCCGCTGGCCGAAGCGGTCGACTCGCGATTCGTGCTGTTCCGAGAACCGCATGGGCTGCAGGAGCATGTCGCCATCATGGTCGGCAATCCGGCGGACTGGCCGGACCCGTTACCGGTTCGGCTGCACTCGGCCTGCCTCACCGGCGACCTCTTCGGCAGCCTGCGGTGTGACTGCGGGGAGCAGCTTCGTGGGAGCATGAAGCTGTTCGGGGCCCGTGGGGGAGGCGTGCTTCTGTACCTCGCTCAGGAAGGCCGTGGTATCGGACTCCGGAACAAGTTCAGAGCCTACACACTGCAGGACGGTGGGCTCGACACCATCGACGCTGACAACACGCTCGGATTCGGTCCTGACGAACGTCGGTACGACGTTGCTGCGCGTATGCTCCAGTCGCTCGGTCTCAAGCGTATCGAGCTGCTGACCAACAATCCGGAAAAGATGCGGGCCATGGAGGAGGCGGGAATTACGGTCGTGGGCCGTCGGCCGCTGCACGGCACGTTGAACCGACACAATCGGCCCTATGTCGAGGCAAAGGTGAACCGGGCCGGTCACTGGCTGAAGGACATGCTCGCGCAGCCCTTGTCGGGCGACTGAGGAGCGGTGACCGAGTCTGACGAGTTTTCCCTGTACGACCTCCGAGTAGAGGTCGTTGCTGGGGACAAGCCCATGGTCTGTAATCACCCCGTCGGTGATTACTTCGAACTCTCGGGCGAAAATCTGAGCATGCCGGCTGGGCAGACGTTTCCGATCTACCCACTGGCGGCCTTGTTGCCGCTCCTGCCAGCCAAGCAGCGTGAGACCCATCCGCATGACTGGATGACGACAGACATGGAGCTCGCCTGTCCGGATCCGTTGTGTGGCGGGCGCTTCAGGATCACGCGGACGGGTAAGACTACGTTTCGCCACTCGGAGGTGACCCGGGTACCGCTAGGCAGCGGCGACGAGGAGTGACTGGGTCGCCGCACCCTGTGACCGTCGACCGGTACGACCTCTCTAGTCGGTACTCGATCAGTCGCCTCATCCATGGCGGATGGCAGTTCTCGGCCGGGCACAGGCTTTCCCAGGCCGCGCTCGACGACGGTGTCGACGTGCTCGAAGCGTCGGCCGAACTCGGGGTCACGACGTTCGATTGTGCCGACATCTATACGGGTGTCGAGGAGCTGTACGGCCGGTTCCTGCGCCGCTGGGCATCGGGCTCGAACGACGCACCCATCCAGATCCATACGAAGTTCGTGCCCGACTGGTCCGATCTCCCGCGCGTCGACCGGACCTATGTGCGCGGCATCATTGAGCGGTCGCTCACGCGACTGGGTGTCGAACGCCTCGACCTGGTTCAGTTCTACTGGTGGAGGGACGAGATCCCTGGCTTCAAGGACGCTGCTCGCTGGCTCGATGAGCTTCGTGAAGAGGGCAAGATCCGCCATGTGGCCGTGACCAATCTCGACGTCTCGCGTATTCGCCAGCTGGAGGCTGCGGGGGTCGCGCCGGTCACGAACCAGGTTCAGTACTCGCTCCTCGATCGGCGCGCGTCCGGACCTCTGACCAGACAGTGCGGGTCGTCCGACCTGCGGATCCTCGGGTTCGGGGCACTAGCCGGAGGGTTCCTCACCGATCGGTGGCTGGGAGAGCCGGACCCTGCCGAGCACGCGAATCGATCGCTGGTCAAGTACCGGCTCATCATCGACGAGTTCGGGGGGTGGCAGGCGTACCAGGCGCTTCTCGAGACGATGGCCGAAATCGGCAGCAGGCACGGCGTCGAGGTATCCGCCGTGGCCATCCGGTGGGTTCTCGATCAGGCTGCCGTCGCGGCGGTCATCTGCGGGGGCACGCGTCTGGGACAGATGGAGCGGAACGCCGCGGCGTTCTCGTTCCAGCTGACGGCAACCGATGTGGGGGCGTTACAGGTGCATTTGGACCGGGCTCCGGGCCCTCCTGGAGACATCTTCGAGCTGGAGCGGGATCGTGACGGCCCCCATGGGCGGATCATGAAGTACGACCTGAATCGAGAATAGCGAAGGGCCAGTTCTACCCTGATGCAGGGGGAGACGGGTTTGGCCGCGTCGTGCCGGCGACTGTGATGTCGCCTTAAGGTGTTGACGTGCAGTGTGTTGGCGCGGTTGTTTTCGCCAAGAGAACGGAGCGTGGCCACGCCAGTTCGTCCGCAGGCGGGACGCGCGGCCGCACGTACGGGATGCGCCTTCCCTCGGCCGCATCGGAGCGTCAGATTGGCGCCGTGACCGACACCGACGCACCTCCCCTCCCGTTCCCGGATGCCCGAGCGCGAGATCGTATCGCCTCGGATCTGGACGCGAGCCTCTTCGTAGAGGCTGGCGCGGGTTCGGGGA
>JAKMDG010000329.1 GCA_022428035.1 Longimicrobiales bacterium | reverse complement strand
ATCCGGAACTGCTCCTTGCGCGCGCTGAGAGAATCGTCGGCGTCGAGGCCGAAATCACCAGGCCGAAGGACGAGCAGGTGGAGATCGGGGCCCGTCGTGATCAGCTCGCGCAGCAGGCGCTCGAGTTCGAGGTCGCTCTCGCGTTCGTAGGGCGCATGGAGCAGGAACAGGATCGGCCAGTTTGCATCCCCACGGAGGTCGATCATCTTCTGCCAGTAGACGGCATCGCGATCCCAGAATCGCGTCGCGGCCTCCTTCACGTCTATGCCGCGAACCCTCGGCTTCGCGCTGAACAACCACCAAGGCTTGAGCCCTTGCTTCATCGACGGGATCTGCGCCAGGAGTTTGTTGACGAGGTAGGGCGCAAACTTCGTCATCGAACGGATCTTCCTCGACCGTTCGGAAGCTGCCAGGCGGTGTTCTTGCTGAACTTCGGTCAGCGGCGCGAAGCCGCGGTCGTTCATCGTGACGCGCCCGCCGACGGCCCGCGGATTCTGCTTCTGTAGAAGGCGTTCGAGGCGAATCGCGTGGTGGTAGGGACCGTGCCCTGGGTGACACGCGTTGACGACTTGAACGTCGAGGTCCGTCCCCTTCAGGCTCATCTGCACGATATGGGTCCAGACCTCGTCGTCCCTGACACCCATCCCGGCCCCATCGGAATCGCCGACGCAGATCACGGCGGGACGATCCCAGTCGACTCCGTCACCGCGGAGTCCATCGCCATCGATGGAGACCGGGGGACTCTGCAGTGACTGCTTGGCGAGCCAGATGTACCCGGTCTGAACCGGTCGAAGACGTCCGCCGAGTTCCTTGTCGGCCTCGTACTCGAGACGCGGCGTCAGGAAGGGTGCTCGCATCCATCCTTCCCCGATCAGCAGCAAGAACACGCCCGTGAGCGCGAGCATGAGTTTCCGGTTCCAGATCTGTTGGAGCACGAACTTGATGCGAGCCATGTCGTCGATCTCAGAACTGGAAGTAGATGAACGACGTCCCTACCTGGGCACCGTAGAAGACCCAGAGGAAGAGAAGCGCGCTGTAGAACGCCGAGCGCACGGGCGTCGGCCACTTGAGCATCACGTAGTGGTCCTCACGCGACCACTGGAACCACTGAACCATGGCCAGCGGGAGGATGTAGAACCCGATCTGTGCGAGGTACGCGAGGGTCTCGGAATCAAAGCCCCACCCGCGTCCGGGAGCGGCGAGGATCTCCATGATCTGCGCCCAGCTGTCGTCGTACGTCGTGCCATCGCCGCGATCGACGCGGCGCGTCGCGCGGAACAACAGCCAACCCATCAGCGTGAACTGGAACATGGCGAACGTCGACCAGATCGCGCCGAATCGGGTCGTTTCCTCCGCCGGCGGGCCGGTCACCACGGTCCACAGCCGGTGCCCGATGAGGAGCAGCCCATGGAAGATACCCCACCACACGAAGTTCCACGACGCGCCGTGCCACAAGCCACCGAGCAGCATGGTGATCGAGAGGTTCCTGTAGGTCCCGAACGATCCGCCGCGGTTTCCGCCCAGCGGGATATAGAGATAGTCGCGCAGCCATGACGACAGGCTGATGTGCCAGCGCCTCCAGAAGTCGCTGGGGTTCCGAGCGAAGTACGGCAGGTCGAAGTTGCGCCGCAGCTCGAAACCCATGATTCGCGACAGACCGCGGGCGATGTCCGAGTACCCCGAGAAGTCGCAGTAGATCTGGAAGGCGAACGCCACGACGCCGAGGTACGCCATGCCCGCCGTCACGTCGGCAGAGTTCTCGAACACCGGATCCACGAACGCCGACAGGTTGTCCGCGATGAAGATCTTCTTCCACAGTCCCCAGAAGATCAGCCAGACGCCGGTCGAGAACGTCTTCGCTTCCAAGACACGCTCGCAGCTCATCTGCGGGAGCAGCGCCTTGGCGCGCTCGATCGGTCCCGCGACGAGCTGCGGGAAGAATGCCACGAACAGTGCGAAGTCGAGCGGGCTCTTGGCCGGCTCCATCTCCTTCCGGTAGATGTCGATCGAGTACGACATGGTCTGGAAGGTGTAGAAGGAAATGCCAACTGGCAGGACGATCCCGAGCCGCCAATCAGAAGCGTCCACGCCTGCGTCACCGAGGAGTCCCTCGAGGCTCTCGACGAAGAAATTGAAGTATTTGAAGAATGCCAGCAGGCCGAGATTCATGGCCACGCTGACGAACAGCAATCGCTTGCGGATGCGATCGTCCAGTGATCGGTGGATGCCGGCCCCACACCAGTAGTCGACGACCGTCGAGATGACGATCAAAGACAGGAACCGCCAGTCCCACGCTCCGTAGAACCAGTAGCTGGCGAACAGCAGCAGCAGGTTCTGGGCGCGGACCCCTCGCAGGAGCAGGTACCCCGCATAGATCACGAGGATGAAGAGCGCGAATTCCCAGGAGTTGAAGAGCATCTGTAC
>JAKMDG010000315.1 GCA_022428035.1 Longimicrobiales bacterium | reverse complement strand
CTCCCGACATGGGTCCGATCCCCTCTGATTTGCTGGCGAAGGCCGACGAGGGTGCAAGCCGAGCAGAGCGGCTGCTGTGTGGCCTTGCCAGTGAAGGCGCGCTTGACGATTCTTCCGATCCCGACGTCGGATGGGCGATCCGTGCCATTGAGGCCGTTCCCCGTCCCTCAGATGAATCCCAGGAAGAACCGTAGGTCGAATCTGTTTTGGACAGAGCACTGGACAAAGCATCGGTTCTTGGCGTCCTGGCAGGAACGCTGCTGGTTCTCGGCTCGATCGCCACAGGCAAAGGCGGTATCGCCGGTCTCATCATCTTCGTCAACGTTCAGGGCCTACTGATCGTGATCGGCGGTACGTTCGCTGCGTTGTGCATCGCGTTCCCCGGACACGAACTCAAGCTCATTTTTCCCGTGAGCAGCCGCGTGTTTCGCGATCCCGGGGTCGAAAGCGACTCGATAGGCGAGTTCCTGATGGAGTCCATGGCGACACTCAAGCGTGAGGGACGCGTCGCCCTTGAGCGGCGCGCAGGAGAGGCTCCCTTAGATGCGCTGTCCAAGGGCCTCATGTTGATCGCAGATGGAGCCAATGCTTCCACGATCCAGGAGATCCTGGCCACGGAGAGGAAATACGTGGAAGAGCATCACAAGGTTGGGCAGAAAATGTTCACCGAACTGGGCAAGTACACCCCCGCCTTCGGGATGATCGGAACGCTCATCGGCCTTGTGCAGATGTTGGCGGATTTGAATGATCCGGCTTCACTCGGTCCGTCGATGGCGGTCGCACTGCTGACGACGTTCTACGGAGCCGTGTTGGCCAATCTGATGTTTCTGCCGATGGTCTCAAAGCTCGATCGGCGTGGGAAGATCGAGGTGGCTCAGATTGAATTGGCGATGATCGGGCTGGCGTCCATGACCAAGGGTGACACCGTCCAGATCATGCAGGAAAAACTCGAAGTGTTCCGGGAGCGCGGCGTGAAGCCGAAAGGGGACCAGCCGGGAATGCCCGAGGCTCAGGCAGCTTGACGCGAAGATGAGACGGATGGAACTCACTAATGAGTGAGGATTCGACCGAGAGTGAATCCGCCCAGGCGGGTCCGGCTTTGGTCGCGGCGGTCGACGACGTTGAGGAAGGTGCGCCTACATGGGTCACGACCTTCGCAGACTTGATGAGTCTGCTGCTCACCTTCTTCGTACTGCTTTACTCGATGTCAGAGCTGAAGGTCGAGAATTTCTTCATCGCTGCGGAGTCCTTGCGAGAGGCGATGGGCGCGACAGCCCGGACGCCCCCAGACTCGATCGTCGGACTCATGTTGGAGACAGCCGACCCTGAGACGGTTATCAACCCGCTGAACTCCGAGTCGAATGACGGTTCGGGAGATGATGATCAGGTCGATGAGCTCGCTAGAGAATACCTCATCCTGCTCGAACAGCAGTTGCGCGCCTCGATTGAGGAGTCGGAGCTGGACGAATCAATGATCTACATCACTCGAGACGAGAATGGACTGTACCTGCGCATTCAAAATGCCGCCCTGTTCGAAAGCGGTCAGGTCCGTGTACGACCGGAGGCAGAGGCCATCCTCGTGGCCCTGTCCACGATCACGAGTGACATCGCGATTCCGACGATCGTCGCGGGGCATGCCGATTCTCGGCCGATCTCTACTCCTGCCTTTGCCTCGAACTGGGAGCTCTCAGCGGCTCGGGCCGCGGGAGTTGCGAGGCTCATGTTCGAGAACGGACATCCCGCGATTCGGCTCGAGGTGGAGTCGTATGGCGAGCACCGACCTCTCGCTTCTAATGATACGCAGGAGGGTCGGTCTGCAAATCGCCGGGTAGAACTTTTTTTCTCCCGCGAATACGTGGAGCGACTTGCCCGCCAGCTCGAGCAGAGCGGCATTCCCCTGACGATCGAGAATATGCTCCTCAACGCGGATCGTTCTCGCTCTCCCGATGAGGGATGAGTCGGATGGAACGACCTAAACGCGGGTGCTCACCGAGAGCTTTGTCTAAGCCGCGCTGCGCGACGTCCATGGCCCTCGTAGCTCTGTTCGCGATGATCGGCTGTGGGCCGGAGGATGGCCCGTTCGAGGCCTATTTCGAGTCGTGTGGGCTTCTGACTCGAGGTACGTACCTCGACGGCCAGTTCGACGGCTTGTACGAGCGGTTCTACGAGTCCGGTGGAGTTCAACGGATAGGAAGTTCAAAGGGCCTTTCGAGGCCGGAA
>JAKMDG010000294.1 GCA_022428035.1 Longimicrobiales bacterium | reverse complement strand
ACTCACTGCCACGCAGAGTCGAACCGCCAACTTCGGATGTTACGGGGTGCACGAATGGGCGATGGTCTACGGGGGCCATGACGTGCGCCACGCCGAAACCATCCCACTCCGGCTATCCCAGGCAGAGGTCGACAACTTCGTCGAGAGCCGACCTGTCGCATGCAGCCACTTCGACGCGTACCGCTTTTTCGCCCCCGATGCCAAGCCCATGAATCGCATCGAGCTCGAGTGGTCGACCCGCCACGAGTTGGAGCAACCCGGCTGTATCCACGCCAACATGGATCTTTATCGCTGGGCCTACACCTCGATGCCCTGGATCGGGAGCGATCTTCTGCTGGACTGCTTCGAACTGGCTGTGGCGCTGCGGGTGCTCGACATGCAAGCCAGCCCCTACGATCTGCGGCGACTCGGCTTCGAGCCGGTCCAGGTCGAGACACCGAACGGCCGACGAGACTACCAGCGTCGCCAGAGAGACCTCAGCGAGCGTGCGGCGGTCCTGCGGGCAACGCTCATCGCGGCGGTCGAGGGCGTGCTCCCGGCCTAACCCTCGACGAACTCCACCGACCAGTCGAACTCCACCGAATTCTTGAGGCTCCGTGCGGTCGGGCACTTGTCCACGTGGCTGGCCAGAGCCCGGTCAACCTTCTCACGATCAGCACCTTCCGGCAGCCGGATCGAGTAGTGCACGTCGATACGCGTAAGGACGATGATCCGATCCACCTCCTCGTTCGTGCCTTCCGCCGTGCAACTGATGTCACCATTCGGAACTGAAATCCCGCGCACCTCCAGTGCGCCATTGAGTGTCCCGAGTAGTCAGCCAGCGGCCGCTGCGACCAGATAATCGACCGGCAGGGGCAGGCTGGGTTGGGCATCGAGGCCGTAGTGCGCCTTGATCGGGCCATGCACGCCGAACTCCAGCGTGGTCCCGTCCTCGAGCGTTCCACGGCGGTGTAGACCGTCGACCTTGTCGACGTTCGCGCGAGCAACGTACAGCGGTTTTGTGTCATTCATGAGACTCGTCGTGACTCCCTTGATCAGTAGATCGTTCGTTCAGCTCAAAGCCCTCACATCTGAGAACCGGTAGCCTCGGATACTTGCGAAAGCGTGGATCGGTCGCGGCCAGGCCGCACAGGTAGAACTGCGAGCCGCGTCGGTTCCCCGTCACGCGATGGTGAACGCAGCGCACACACAGACCCACACGTGATGCGTGAAACATCACCGACGGACCCCGATGTACCCCGCCTGACGTCCACCATCGCCAGCTCGGTGCGAGAACAGTTCGGAATCCGTGCACGAAGTGCAATGCTCGGAGACCGTAATGGTCGCTGGGCGAACTCCAGTGAGGGCAGCGCGCTCCCCAAGAACACGGCGAAGGTCGATCGGTGTCGGGCCCGCAGGCACCGACTGGTCAAGCGCTTCAAAGACCTCCGGGCCCACCTCGTAGCACGCCCCGCAGATGGCCGGCCCCAGATGGACATGGAGGTCCTCCGGGCGACTCCCGAAACTCGCGTGTAGCACCTGCATGCCACGCTCCAGGATGCCGGCTGCGACCCCACGCCAGCCAGCGTGAACCGCGGCAACCGCTCGGCGACCCGGATCCACCAGGAAGACGGGCACGCAGTCCGCAACGGTAACCGCCACGACGACCCCGGGTGTCCCGGTGGCATGCCCGTCACATGCAGCGACTAAATGAGGTCCATCAACACACTCCGCAGGAGACGACGCGTCACAGACCCGGACATCTGCTCCGTGAACCTGTTGAGCGTGAACGACCGAGTCCGCTCCCACGTATCGACGCAGGGTCTGCCATCGACCTCGCGCAGACCGAGGCTCACTCCCCTTTGCAAAGAGGCCCAGGTCAAACGGATGGTCGTTTCCCGACACTCGTGTCGTTGTGCCCTGAATCAGCCAAGGGAACGCGATCGCCCACTCCGGATGAACGAGCGCAGCGAATCCGGGACCGGTCACCTCTCGGACGGAGAGGAAGGTTGCCATGTGGCGGGACGCGTTGCTCATGAACGCGAACGTAGAGAAAAGGCCGCGCCGCCTCCATACTCTGCGCAAAATGCGATAGCTTATCCGTCGCCGAGGAGGGTTGCGCTCCTCACCAAATTCAGGGCCCAGCGATCGTGAAGGACGACACCCTCTTCGATAGCCAGAATGCCGCCTATGCTCAGGCGATGTTCGAAGAATATGCCCGAAACCCGGACGCCATCCCGTCCGAGTGGCACAAGCTCTTCGAGAACGGCGCCAGACTCGCGATATCCGAGGGTCTGCTGGTACCGGATCAGCTCGTTGACTCGCGTCCGATGTCTCCGCCATCCCATCCTGTCACTCCATCCGGGACGGCGGCGGCGGCCGCAGCGCCTGAATCGGCGGTCCTCCACGACCGGGCCGATGAGGACGCGCGAGCACTGCTCGAACTTCTACCTGCCGTGTCCCGTGCGACCGCACTGATACAGGCGTTCCGGGATCATGGGCATCGGCTGGCGAGTATCGACCCACTCGGAAGTGAGCCTCCAGGACACCCCCAACTGTCACCTGCCTTTTTTGGCACCTCCTCCGAGGAGCTGCGCAAGCTCCCCGCAGCGCTCATCATCGCAGAGGAGAGAGACGAGCGATCGGTCGCTGATGCCCTCTCGGATCTCGGCGCCATCTACGCCGGGTCGATCGGATACGAATTCGAGCATCTCGACGACCATGTGAAAGTCGACTGGCTCTGGAATCAGGTCGAAGCCGGATCACACTTTCCCGACCTCTCCGTCGAGCAGCGTCGGAAGCTGCTGCGGCGCATCGCCGAGACCGAGGGCCTCGAACAGTTCCTGCACAAGACCTACCTGGGCCAGAAGAGGTTCAGCCTCGAGGGGAATGACATCCTGGTCCCCATGCTCGATCTCGTGATCGAGGAGACCGGGAAGGCCGGTGGGACGGATGTCGTGCTGGGTATGGCCCACCGTGGTCGACTCAACGTCCTGACCCATACGGTCGGCGTGTCGTACATTGAGCTACTCGCGGAGTTCGAAGGCCCATCGTTCAAGGGCGGACAACTCGACGTCGCGGGCACCGGCGATGTGAAGTACCACCATGGAGCATGCGGCGAGCGGAACGTGGACGGATTCGGTGCTGTGCAGGTCACCCTGGCACCGAACCCGAGTCACCTCGAGTTCGTGAACCCAGTAGTCGTCGGCATGGCCCGAGCAAAGCAGCATGCAGCGCTCGCCACGGGCGCAGTGGCAGAGCACGACGCCGTCGTTCCAGTGTTGATGCACGGCGATGCTGCGTTCGCCGCCGAGGGCGTTGTCGCCGAAACACTCAACATGGCTCGTCTCGACGGGTACAAGGTCGGCGGTACGGTTCACATCATCGTGAATAATCAGATCGGGTTCACCACCGACCCTGTGGAAGCGCGGTCGACGCTGTACTCGAGCGATCTCGCCAAGGGGTACGGCATCCCGATTGTCCACGTGAACGCTGACGATCCCGAGGCATGTCTTGCGGCCGTTCGACTCGCCATGAAGTACCGGAGGGAATTCAACGAGGACTTCGTGATCGACCTCGTCGGATACCGCCGCCATGGGCACAACGAGGGTGACGAGCCTGCCTACACCCAGCCAGTCCAGTACCAGAAGATCAGTGCTCACCCCACGGTGCAGCAGGTGTATTCTGACCGACTGATCGCGGACGGTGTGGTCACCGATGTCGATGTTGCTGACCTGCGTGCGCAGGTCATTCAGACGCTTCGCGACGCTCAGGACCGCGTGCGTGCGTACGATCCTGTCGGTGACGAAATACCGGACGAAGAACGCGAGACCGTGCGCATACCCGAGACGACCGGCGTGCCGTTCGAGGCACTCGCCGAGATCAATGCAGCGACGGTCGATCTCCCGGATGGGTTCACGCCTCATCCGAAGCTCTGGCGGCAGCTAGGGAAGCGCGCCGAAGACTTCTCGATGGACCGTTCTCTGGACTGGGGCTACGCGGAAGCGCTCGCCTTTGGAAGCCTCCTCAAGTCCGATATTCCGATCCGATTCACCGGAC
>JAKMDG010000293.1 GCA_022428035.1 Longimicrobiales bacterium | reverse complement strand
GCAGCAGGCTGACCGGCGTGAACCTCAGAGAAGAGGACGGCTGGCAGCCGGACCTCGAAGCACTCGAGGCGGCGCTCGCCGATGGCGCGTCGTTCGTCCTCATTACGAACCCGAACAATCCGACCGGTGCGTCCCTGACCCGCGCCTCGATGGACGCGATCGGCGAGATGACGGAACGCCACGGTGCCTGGATCCTCGCCGACGAGGTGTACGCCGGGGCAGAGAGCGGCGACGAGCGAACACCTTCGTTCTGGGGAGCACACGATCGCGTGCTGATTACCAACTCGCTCTCGAAAGCGTACGGACTTCCAGGGCTTCGCCTGGGCTGGATTGTCGGGCCCGAAGGGATCATGGAAGAGCTCTGGGGGCGCACCGAATACACGACCATCGCCCCCGCATCCATTTCCGATCAGCTCGCCTGCGTGGCACTCGCACCGGGCACGCGCGAGCGCATCGGCGAGCGCACGCGTGGGATTGTCAGGAAGAACCTGGGCGTACTCGAAGACTGGATGTCCGCGCAGGATGGCCGCTTCCGGTACCGGGCCCCAGACGCAGGCGCCATCTGTTACACGCACTATGACGCACCGGTGAACTCGAGCGACTTCGCGGATAAGCTACGTACGGAGAAGTCGCTCCTGGTCGTACCCGGAGATCACTTCGGAATGGACCACTATCTGCGACTCGGCTTCGGCAATCCCGAGGACGAACTCCTGGAGGGACTGGGCCGGATCCGGGAAGCGTTCGACGAGGTCAGCTGACACGTCGACGAGGAGCTACGGCGCGATACGCAGGGACCGAACCACGAAGTCGACCGCTGAGGTCAACTCTGGCGATCGCTCGGGCCATTGGGACAGCACCATGACCTGGTACCGCCCGTCATGCAGGACCGTGTACCGGAACGGCGTGACGACCGACGCAGCACCGACGGTGCCGGTCGACGCGTTGGATTGAAGTGTGCTCCGCCTGGTCACGGTAAATCCGTTCATACCGTGCTGCGCATACTCCGAATCGCTGTCGACCAGCTCGCCCATGAGTGCGGCCAGCTTGCTGGTCGCCATCGAATCGTATGATGCCAGCATTGGCGTCTCGAAGATCTCGGCGTCGATTGAGCAGCCACTCGGGCCCTCGATCCGCAGCATGTTCCAGTCGGCAACGTCGCCAGGCGTGCCCCACTTCTCTTGATCGAGGAATGTCTTACCGAACGGCTTCTTCTTGCGCACCTGAACTGCCCGCTCGTCGGGGTAGTCGATCTTCATCCCCGTCGAGGAGTGCCGCAGTGTTGCCATCCCCTCGGGTGTGGCAAAGGCGGACGGGGCCGTATCGTGCTGCGCCTCCAGAAAGTCGGACACCGCGTTCGCGGATTCCTCGAGCTCGCCTGAGATCCACTGCTCGAGCCGGACTCGGACCTCATCGGCGTTCGGGAGCGCCTTGAACCCGACCGAGCGCCGAGCGCGCGCTACGGGGTCCTTATTGCCGGAGCTGTCACCTGACGAGCCTCGGATGCGTCCGAAAAGCACATCTCCGTATCCCCCCGCCCGCTCCTCGACTCGGGGCCGATCCAGTTCATCACCGGCGAACGCCAGGACGCTGTCCTTCTCGATGATGAGTACCCGACGATCCGTGACTCCGTACGTCAGGTTCTCGAAGTGCCGCCGATAACGGGACCAGCGATCGACTTTGAAGACACGAAGCGCGATCGGAAGCAGTACCACTGCCACCGAGGATGTAGAAAAAGCCCGGCACGCGGGCCCGGATCAAGTCGAGGAGATCAGCGGGCTCGATGCCGAACTCGCGAGCCTGAAAGACAGCGAATCCCGCACCGACAGCGAGTACGATGATGGAGACAAAGGAACCGCTCCGTCGGGGCACAGTCGCCATCACAACCTCGACATCGGGACGGCCGCACCAAATGATGCGCTCACCGGGCTCAAGGACGGACCGGACCACTTCTTTGGGATCTCGCGCCTGCACAGGACCTCCCTGAAGGATATCGCGAAAGGCGCTTCTAACTCCCGGCGCACTTCGGACATTCCGAGCATACGCACACGACCCGGCGCTGGCGACCATTCGACACCCTGGATACGATCGAGCATGGATTCACCCGGCTGCGCGCCGACACGTTTTCCCTCCGCACCACGAGCCATGAAGCAGACCTTCTGGATTCTGGCCCTCGTCCTTGGCTCCGGCCTGCTGGCGCCGTCGACTGTATTTGGTCAGGACACCGGCCCCTTCGATCTACTCGTGCGGGGGGGGCGTGTCCTGGACGGCACCGGCAACCCCTGGTTCCGGGCCGACATCGGTGTTCGCGACGGGCACATTGTCACCATCGGGATGCTCACCGATGCCACGGCAGATCGAGTGGTGGACGCAACGGGTCGTTACGTGTCGCCCGGCTTCATCGACATCCATTCCCATGCGGATGATGGCAGCGCACGCATCGGTGGCTCGACGATCCGGACAGACTCGATCCACCGGAAGACCGCGCCTAATGTCGTCTCACAGGGCGTCACGACGGTGGTTGTGAACCACGACGGTCGCTCCCCGTGGCCCATCCGAGACCAGCGCGCCATCCTCGAAGAACAGGGTGTGGGACCCAACGTCATGCTCATGGTCGGACACGGTACGGTGCGCCGGGAGGTCATGGGCGACGATGTCCGGCGACCCGCGACGGACGACGAGGTTCAGCAGATGCAGGGCCTCGTCCGGCAGGCGCTGGAAGAGGGGGCGGTCGGGATGTCGGCCGGGCTCGAGTACGCACCTGGACGCTGGAGTACGACCGACGAGGTCGCACGCGTAGCGGAGGAACTGGTCGCTTTCGACGGCGTCTACATCTCGCACGAACGCTCCGAGGGCGCCGACCCGATGTGGTTTTGGCCGAGCCAGGACGATCCGGGTCCGCCGACCCTGCAGGACGCCATCATGGAGACGATCGAAGTCGGTCGGCATTCCGGTGCGCGGGTCGTCGCCTCCCACATCAAAGCCAAGGGCGCGCACTTCTGGGGATCGAGCGGTAGCGCGATCCAGCTCATCCAGCGGGCCCGCGACGAGGGTGTTCGCGTTTGGGCTGACCAGTATCCCTATGCGACGAGTGGCTCCGACGGGAACACGAGACTGATCCCATCATGGGCCACCTCGTCACCAGAAGTGAACGCACCCCCGGCAGAGCAACTCCGCATGAACCTCGCCGACCCGGAACGTGACGCGATGGTCCGGCAGGACATCGCACACGAGATCCGCCGCCGTGGTGGCGCCAACCGTGTCGTGATCTTCGAGTACCCCCGTGAGGCGTGGGTCGGGAAGAACCTCCAGGAGGTCGCCAACGAGCGTGATGTCGACCCGGTCCAGATGGCGATCGACCTGCAGCTGGAGGGAGATCCGGAGCGGCGTGGAGGCGGACGACTGCGTGGTTTCTCGATGTCCGAAACCGACGTGGAGAACTACGCAGCTCAGCCATGGGTGGCGACCGCGTCGGACGGTGGCATCGCGGTCGAGGCCGACGGCTCCGTACATCCGCGCTACTACGGGACCTTTCCCCGGAAGATCAGGCAGTACGCGATGACGGCCGGCGCACTGTCCGTAGAGGCAGCGATCCGGTCACAGACTTCTCTGCCCGCCCGCATCATGGGGATGCAGGACCGCGGTGAGATCCGCGTCGGCAACTGGGCCGATCTGGTCGTCTTCGATATGGAGACGATCACCGATGAGGCCACGTTCTTCGATCCGCATCAGCATGCGAGCGGCATCGATCATGTCATTGTGAACGGGCAGTTCGCTGTCGAGGACGGAGAGATCCTCTACACCCTGCCCGGCCGAGTCATTCCGTCGAGACGCGGGGGTCGGCCAGCGAGCTAGACGACCTGCCGGATCCGCAGGGGCATCGAACGGGACCCTCTTACACCGGTTCGATCAGGCCTTCGTCATCTTCGACTGGTTTGTTCACACGCGTACTGACAGGATGACTGGTGAAGGTGCCCTTGGGTGGGGTCGCCAGCAGAGTCCGCACCACATCCGGACTGGCAGCACGATCCAGCCACTTCGACCGATCGGCGGCAGCGATCACCGCAGGCATGCGATCGTGAATCACGCGCACGTCTTCATTCGCATCGGTCGTCAGGATAGTGAAGGTGTGTCGCGGCTCCTGCCCGGGGCGGCTCCAGCGTTCCCAGAGACCCGCAAACGACACCACGCCTCCGGCGCCCGGATGAATCCAGAAGGGTGTCTTCGCACCACGATCCGATGAGCGTTGCCACTCGTAGAAGCCATCGGCTGGAACCAGGCATCGCCTTCGGGCAAACGCCTCACGGAAGGACCGCTTCGTCGACGCAGACTCGGCCCGGGCGTTGATGAAGCCTCGTCCTGGCTCATCCATCCAGTTGGGAATCAGACCCCAGGTCATCAGACCCATTCGTCGCCCGTGCGCATCCTTCGCGATCACAGGGGCAAGCTGGCCAGGTGCGACATTGAACCGGGCAGGCCACGCGAACCCCAACTCCGGAAGGTTGAACGTCTCGACGAGGGCACTCGGAGGTCTCGCGAGTGTGTAGCGACCGCACACGAGAGCCTCAGTCCGACCCCGGCGGAGTCTCCAGCGACGTAGGAACCGGCAGTTCCCTGAGGTAGCACCCCTCATCGAAGCGTCGCCGACGCATCACGAGTGAGGAGCCTGCGTCTTCCAGCTGTCGGAAGCCGAGCAGGTGGAAGAGCTGGCGTGCGAAGAAGCGGGCAATCTTCTTGTTGACGATCACCTCGTCCGTCGAGCCGGCGACGCGTTTCACGCCAGGCAGCCAGAACGCAACAGGAGACAGCCCCACTCGCCGCATGACGTGAGACACACTCATCCAGAAGGAGGAGAATTCACGAACCAGGAAGAATCCATCCTCTCCCTGGTCCTGATACAGTGGCATCAGAAGCCGACCAGCCTCTGATAACACGACCGGACCCTCGACATCGTCAGCAATGAGATCACCGGCCTGCACCGGTTGAAAATTGGAGTAACCCGGCTTCATCACGAATCCGTCTCCGTCCACGACATCGCGCTTGTGTCGCATCTCGAGCGCCCGCGGTAGGTGTCCCGCATCTTTGTGTAACAACGCACGCGCGGCACTGGCTTCCGGAACGAGTCGCTCGGGAAGCACGCCTGACGACACGATCGCGATCCAGATGGCGGCCTCGGCTCGGTCGACCGCCTCGGGCTCGTCATGCTGGCCCGTCTCTACAGTCAGCGCGACCACACCATTCTCGCTCAGGAGA
>JAKMDG010000271.1 GCA_022428035.1 Longimicrobiales bacterium | reverse complement strand
TCCCGATACCGACACCGACATTCACGTCGACCTCAAGGAATCGGCCGAAGACGATCCCGACGCCGCGCATCTGCCCTGCGACATACGTGAACGACACGAAGATCGCGCACACGACCGCCACGATTCGGGCGAGCTGCGAGTAGTAGCGATCACCAACGAAGTCGGGAACCGTGAACGCACCGTATTTGCGCAGGTACGGCGCAAGCAGGAGCGCGAGAAGCACATAGCCACCCGTCCACCCCATCAGGTACACAGAGCCATCGTAGCCCGTGAACGAGATGATGCCCGCCATCGAGATGAATGACGCAGCGCTCATCCAGTCGGCTGCAGTCGCCATCCCGTTGGCCAGTGGCGACACGCCACCGCCCGCCACATAGAACTCCTTCGTGGTCGACGCTCTCGACCAGATCGCGATTCCGATGTACAGAGCGAACGAGGCCCCGACGAGAAGGAAGGTCCATGACTGAACGCTCATGAGCTCGCCCCTTTGCCTGCGTCTAACTCATGATCAAGGCGGTTCGCAGGCTTCACGTGGACGAAGGTCGGACCTTCTTCTACGTCGAACTCGTGATCAAGGCGGTTCATGAGCTTCACGTAGACGAAGATCAGGATCACGAACGCATAGATGGAACCTTGCTGCGCGAACCAGAAGCCGAGCGGAAAGTGCGTGCCGGGCAGAGTGAATGCGTTCAGCGCATCGGCGAACAGGATACCGCACACGTACGACACCACGAACCACACCACGAGCAACATGCCCACGTAGCGGATGTTGCGACGCCAGTACTCGGCATGCCGCGCGACCGTCTCCGGATCGGTTACGGACGGACGCTCATCACGGTGGCTGTGCCCGGTTGGGTTACTCATGAACCGCTCCCCCACGGCTTCTTCTCGACTCCCTGAATGGGACTCTGTGACGTGGTCGGCCGTGATCCCTCCCGGGTCGCCAGATTGAAGCGGTCTCCGGGAGCAAGAAAGTAGAACTGGCCGTTGTTGCCGGCCGTCGCCTGGTTGTCATAGATGAGCGCGTATGAGCGACCGATCACCTCAGCGCGGTCGCCCTGCACCACGAGTGCGGTGTCCTCATCGAGACCGATACCGAGCAGCTCGGGGTGCGCCTCAATGACTTCTACCATGTCGAATTGACGGTTCCGGCGAAGCACGTGCTGATCGATTCCTACGTTACGCAGGTACCCGAACCCTCGCTCATGGTCACCCATCATGACGGTATTCGAGCGGGTATCCCCGCGGACGAGATAGGAGCCTTGGATGGACGCCCCAGCGGACGAACCTCCGATCACACCACCGCGCTCGAGCACCTCTCGAAACGCCTCTTCACTCTTCGTGTCACCGTACGCATCGACCAGACGCCACTGGCGCCCGCCAAAGAAGAATACACCGCCGGCTGTCTTCAGCGGATCGATGAAGTCGTCGGTATCGGCCTCCTCCGGGTCGATCGTGTGCAGTAGAGTCAGGTTGCGGGCACCGTGCTCGCGCCAGGCATTCATCCCCTGGAAGAACTCGTCGTATTCGGCCCCTCCGCCGGCCGTCGGCACCAACACGATATGGGCATCCGGGCCCCCGGCGAGCTGAATGAAGCGCTCGTAGATCTCGGCAGAGCGCATGGCACCACCGACGATGACGAGCGAGCCGCGCTCCGGTCCGACCTGTGGCGGCGGAGGCCCCTGCTGAATCTGCGCCGTGGCATAAGCGGGCCACAATGCGACGGCCACCGCCAGGACCAGCAGGCTGCGGGCTACACATTCGAGGTGAGCGGACGCAGCCACGAAGCGTCGGGTGCAGTGCTTCATGCAGATGTCTCCGGATAAATCTGGCGTTCCACTTCGCCGTGAATGCGCTCAACTGTGTCGTCGCTGGGGGGATCCGTCACGGCCGACACCATCAGCGTGACCACCGTGTTGAAGAGCAACGCCCAGATGCCCCCGTGAAGTCCGAATGGATGCGGCGCGACGACAAGGGTGACGTACAACGTGACAAGTCCCACCACCAGACCGGCGAGCACACCCGCACGTGTCAGCGTACGGCGTGTCGGGAACAGAACACCGATGATCGCGGGCATGAGCTGCAGCGCTCCGGACCCGCTCAGGGTTACCAACACCACAAGGAAGTCGAAGGTGCGGACGGAGAGGAAGTAGCCGACAACGAGCAACGCAGCGACGATACCCCGGCCGACCCAGACG
>JAKMDG010000268.1 GCA_022428035.1 Longimicrobiales bacterium | reverse complement strand
GCCCAGGGCAGTCGTCCACAGGAAACGCCACCGGGGGACACCACAGAGGCCTGCACCCCAGTTGAGGGCGGTAAACGCCACGACCGGGACGAAGCGGAGCACCAGCAGGCCCCACCACCCGGCCTTCTCGGCGCCCCGGTCGATGCGGTCGACGACCTCTTCACTGGTGAAGCGACGCGCCATCGGTCGGCCCCAGCGCCCGGCGATCTCGTAACTGATCCATGCGCCGGCCATAGCACCCGACCATGTAATCATGGAGCCCACGACCGGCCCGAAGAGCAGGCCGTTGGCGAGTGCTGGTGCCTCGGCCGGGAGTGGAAGAACGGACACGCCGACCATGACAATCGGCGCGACGACGTACGCGAGCCCACCGAGATCGGCCAGCCAGACTTCCATGTTCGCGAAAAAAAGATCCACGAGTTCCTCCTGTTCGCCCGCTCCTGCGGACTGATCCCCTCACCCCACACCTCGTCCTGCGGGAGGTACCGCAGTTATGGCTTCACACGATCACTCCGCGCAACCGCACTCGCCACACGGGCGCTTGGAGCCCCGCCACGGAAGCGCGAGATTTCGTTATACCAGAGGAGATTTCACACGATGGGTGCTCGAGCATCGCGTACAATTTGGCTCCTCCTGCTCGCCGGGCTGCCAGCCACAGCGGAGGGGCAGACAGCGCGTGAGATCCTCGATGAGGTGGATCAGCTCATGCGCGGCGAGTCGAGCCGTGGTGTCGTGTCGATGGAGATCACCACCGAACACTGGGCCCGGAAACTGCAGATGGAGGTGTGGTCGCTCGGTACCGAGTACTCGCTCGTGCGCGTGGAGTCCCCGGCCCGTGAGGCGGGCATGGCCACGCTCAAGGCGGACCAGGAGGTCTGGAACTACCTGCCCCGCGTTGATCGCACGATCAAGGTGCCTCCGTCGCTCATGATGGGTGCGTGGATGGGCTCACACTTTACCAATGACGACCTGGTGAAGGAGAGCCGCATGATCGACGACTACGAGTTCGAGATCTCATTCGAAGGAGAACGAGGCGGCGAAGAGATCTGGGAGTTCGTGCTGGTTCCCAAGCCGGAAGCCCCGGTCGTATGGGGACGGGTGGAGTACGAGGTGCGGAAACGAGACAGGATGCCGACCTCGGTGCGGTATTACGACGAGGATGGTGGTCTGGCACGCAGCATGGAGTTCTCCGGGTACGTCGCGATGGGTGGGCGACTCGTCCCGGCGCGCATGGACGTGATCCCCGCAGACAAGCCGGAGGAACGCACGACCCTGGTCTATCAGGAACTCGAGTTCGATATCGGGCTTGATGAAAGGTTCTTCAGCCTTCGGAACCTGCGCGCGCGCCGGTGACGATGTCCGACCACTCAGTGTGGTGGCGCGTGGCCTGGAGAAACCTCTGGCGTCACCGCGCTCGCACCCTGATCACCGCCTCCGGGTTGGCGTTCGGGTATCTCGCCTCTGTCATGATGATCGGTTTGACCGACGGCATGGCCGCGGAGCTCGTGGAGAACGGCACGCGACTTCTCATCGGGCAGGTGCAGGTCCACGCCGACGACTACCTGCCCGAGCGGAACATGTATCGGACGATCGGCGGCCGCGACGGCACCGACGTGGGTGCGTTGCTCGCCCGCGTCGAAATGAACCCGGACGTCTCGAATGCCACGGCGCGGCTCTACGGCGGCGGCCTGCTCTCTTCGGGCGATGAGACGAAGGCGGGCCTTCTCCTCGGAGTCGCTCCCGATCGGGAGCGCGAGGTCAGCACACTGCTGGACGGACTCATCGAGGGTCGCCTTCCGGAGCCCAACGCATACGAGGTACTCGTCGGCGCGGAGATGGCGAGCCAGTTGGAGCTGGCCGTTGGAGACGAAGTCGTCGTCGTCGCGCCGGCTGCCGACGGGTCCATGGGCAACGACCTCTTCACTCTGGTCGGGCTTTTCGAGACCGGCACGCCGGGAATCGACGCCAACTACGCCATCCTGCCGCTGCCGGATCTGCAGATCCTCATGGCCATGGATCCGACGCGGGTGCACGAGATCGTGATGACCGTTGAGCGCCCGTGGCACACGCAGGCCATCGCCACCGCGATCGCGGGCGACCTCGAAGGTGGAGATCCGGCTGTCCTCGTTCGCCCCTGGATGGAGCTGCGGCCAGAGCTCTTCGAGTACGTAAGCCTGTTCGATGCGGCGAACCTGATCATCGTTGGGATCATCTTCGCGATGGCCGTCTTCGGTGTCGCAAATACGATGTTGATCGGCACCTTCGAGCGGCGTCGAGAGTTCGCCGTTGTGCGCGCGCTCGGGACGACTCGAGGTGGTGTGGGGCGCACCGTGGTCTACGAGGGAATCATCCTCGGCACGCTCGCGCTGCTGGCGGGGGCCCTGATCACGACGCCGCTCCTCTTCTGGTTCCACAATGCCCCCCCGGACCTGAGCGCCTTTACGAGCGGCTTCTCCTTCGGGGGGTCCCAGTGGCGCCCGATCCTGCGCGTGGAGTATTCCTGGCAAGGCCCGGTGTACAGCGCGACGGCCCTCTTCCTTACGTCGATCCTCGCGGCCATCTACCCCGCCTGGAAGGCGACCCGGATTCCGCCCGCAGACGCGCTCGCCGACCGATGAGAACGCTCATCTTGTTGCGGCTGGCCGGCCGGGGTGTCGGGCGCAATCTGCGCCGCAGTCTGCTCACGGCAGCAGCCATGGTCGTCGGGCTGGCCCTGTTGATCTTCTCACGCGCGCTCGCGGAGGGCACGCACGAGCAATGGATCGATTCGGCGGTCGCCCTGGGCTCGGGTCACGTGGCGATCCAGGCTCCCGGCTATCTCGAGACCGGAAAACTCGAAGATCGACTCGACGGGCCCACTGCAGCGCGCGCCATCGAAGCCGTCGAGACGGGCCTCGACCCAGCAGTGCTGCGG
>JAKMDG010000265.1 GCA_022428035.1 Longimicrobiales bacterium | reverse complement strand
GTGTCTACCTATTCCGCGACGATCGCAATCAGGTGCTGTACGTCGGGAAGGCGAAGGTGCTGCGCCCGCGCGTGCGCAGCTACTTCCAGCGCGAGGTGGATCTCTCGGCGAAGAACCGCAAGCTGGTGAAGCTCATCGATGATGTGGAAACGATCGTCGTAGGGAGTGAGGGTGAGGCGCTGATCCTCGAGGCCAACCTCATCAAAGAGCACCGTCCGCGCTTCAACATTCTGCTCCGCGACGACAAGAAGTACCCGTACATCAAGGTCACCGTGCAGGAGCCCTTTCCCCGGGTCTTTGTCACACGTCGGGTCGTCAACGACCGGAGTCGGTACTTCGGGCCGTACACATCGGTCGGGCCGATGCGGCAGGCCCTCGAGCTGATCAAACGACTCCACACGGTTCGGTCCTGTCGATACGACCTCCCGAAGGATGCTCCCGAGCGGGCCTGCCTGGACTATCACATCGGGCGCTGCAAGGCGCCGTGCGTGGGCTTGCAGAGTGAGCCGGAGTACCGGGCGATGATCGACGAGATCCTGAGGATCCTCGAGGGTGAGACCGAGGAACTGCGGTCCGAAATCGAGGAGCGGATGCAGGAGGCCTCAGCTGCCCTCGACTTCGAGCGCGCAGCTACGATGCGGGATGTGCTCGCCGGCCTGGACAGCCTGGCCAGCCAGCAACGGGTCCACAAGGCTCAGGGCGGCAACTTTGACGTCGTGGCGATCGCCCGAGACGGTGATCTCGGGGCGGGAGTCGTGCTCAAGGTCCGCGCTGGCCTCTTGCTGGGAAGGGAATCCCAGCGCTTCGGGAAGATCATGGAGGAGTCCGACGCTGACGTGATCAGTTCCCTGGTGTCTCGGCATTACCTGAGCGCCGGCGACGTGACCATGGGCGATCTCCCCCGGCAGGTCCTGCTCTCCAATGACTTCGAGGATCGCTCGTTGCTGGAGGAGATCCTCACGGATGCCGCGGGGCGGACCGTGCAGGTATCCGTACCACTACGTGGCGAGAAGGCCAGGCTGATCGAGCTTGCGCAGCAGAACGCCCGTCAGGTTCTCGAGGACCGGGTGACCGCGCTGGCGTACGCATCGGACCGTGCGGAGGAGGCACTCTTCCGCCTGCAGGACGAACTCGATCTCAAAGTCGTCCCCCGACTCATGGTGTGCTTCGACATCTCGCATATTCAGGGAACCGAGGTCGTCGGTAGCGCGGTCGTGTTCGAGAACGTAGAGCCGCGGCGGGCGATGTACCGTCACATGCGCATCAAAGGAGGGTGGGGTAACGACGACTTCCGTTCGATGGGAGAAGTGGTCGGCCGGTATTTCCGACGCGCGGTGGATGGCGGCAAGCCGATCCCGGACCTGGCGGTCATCGACGGTGGTAAGGGCCAGCTTTCGGCTTCTGTTGCCGCGCTCGAGGCACTCGGTCTCACTGATGTCGCAGTCATCGCCCTCGCGAAGAAAGAGGAGGAGGTGTTCATGCCGGGTCGACGTGACCCCGTGCGACTCGACCGAAGACATCGTGCGCTACACCTCCTGCAGCGTGCCCGTGACGAGGCGCACCGCTTCGCTGTCCGTTACAACAGAAAGCTTCGTAGCAAACGAACCCTCAGGTCGGATCTCGGTGACATCCCGGGCGTCGGACCAAAGAGGCAGCAGGTCCTGCTCCGCCGGTTTGGCTCCCTGCGCGGGGTCAAAGAGGCCACGCGAGAGGACATCGCACGCGTGCCAGGCTTTTCCGAAGCGCTCGCGAGCCGGATCCTCACGTATCTGGGCCGCTGACAGGCAACTGCGACTCGGCGCGGCGCGGCGGTCACAGCAGCGCTCTGGCAGGAACCTTGCAACCATTATGCTCCGGATACGTACCATGTCCGAAAGCCTTGAAACACGGGGCCTTGGCGCTCTTTTCGGCCCTTTCTAGGTTATTCGGTCTACCCAGCAAATGACCCCAATGGAGGGAACCCGGATGAAGATCCGTTTCGGACTCGTCCTGGCTATGGTGTTCGGCTTCGCCTTGACCGGCTGCGC
>JAKMDG010000547.1 GCA_022428035.1 Longimicrobiales bacterium | reverse complement strand
GTTCGTCCCAGCTCGACGCGGTGTCGTCGACGATGATGTCCCACGGAGACACTGCTGCGGGCGTGACCCGATTAAGCACGTTGCTCGACGGTCCGACCGAGAGCTTGATGCCGGCGAAGGGGTAGATGAGTGCAAGTCGGAGCGCATCTTCCAGTGCGCTGCGGCTCTTGCGCAGCCACAGGTTCGCGACTGCAGCTGCGAGCTTGGGGTCGCCGTGTCCGTGGATGTCGGGCTTGAAGACGACCGAGGGGTCGCGCACGAAGAGACTGGCGATGTAGCTTTCGACAAGCTCGTAGGCACGGCTTGTTTCGACGAGCAGGCTCGCGTCGTAGCCCTCGTCCCGCTTCCAAAAGCGCATGAGGTAGGCATGGCGCAGCCGTCGCATTTCCGAGCGGCGGTCGTCCCAATAGTCTTCGTGCTTGTCGTACAGAGCAGCAAACTGCTCGGGGCGCATCGGCTTCATTGTGTGGTGCTCCAGGCGAGGGCTTGCTTGCGGCGCTCGGCAGCTTGCTTGTGAATCTTGAACTCTTCAATCCTGTTGGCTGTCGCGCGTTGACGCAACAACAACGGGGCATCCCGCAGGCAACGATACGCCAGAGCGGTCGCCATCGCCATATCGTCGTGCAAACCGGACGGCGCTTCGGGCGTGGTCTTGCGCACCTCGAGCCCGCGCAGCTCTTGGAGCGCGGTGTGGTCTATCTGCTGGATGATGCCGGCCTCTACGACCTCGCGCAGTCCGTCGTATGCGTCGAGCTTGCTCGACACCGACGTGAACCAGAACCGTCCCTCGTGGTCCTGCCACATCCGCGGGTAGCGCAGCACCTGCATTTCGCGCAGGAACGCGAACCCGTGGTTGTTGCTCTCCGCAAGGCACAGGGCGTGGTTGTACCGGTAGCCGATGGTGGCGACCCGAGCCGCCCATGCGTGCGGGGCAAGCCGATTGCTCCGCTCGTAGTACACCGGCTGTCGACTGGCGACATCAACGACGCACACCGCGCTGTAGTCCTGTCCGATGCCGCCGGAAATGTCGACGCCCATGACGTATTCCGACTCTTCCCGCGGCTCCTCCAGCTCGCGCTCGGGCGAGTCGAACCACACGCCGGCTATCTGGTCCAGGTCTTCTGCCTGGAACCACGTTGCCTCGCGCGAAGCAAAGGCATCGGCAAGGTCGGCCGGATACTCGCGGCGGAAGCGAGCTGCCCCGAGCGTACCGATTTGGGACCGACGCCACTGGAGCTGACGGTCGTCCAGGCCAAACCGCTCGACCAGTCCTTCCTCCTCCTCGGTGCGGATGAACCCGTCCGGTACTGCAGGGGCGCGGTAGGCCGCATGCTCCCACCACCAGTACGTGAACACCCTCCACCCGTTCTCGGGAGCGCCCTCGATGAGCTGGTGGAACGTGTCCCCCGGCACATTCGCCGTCGACTCGATGATGAGGCTGCCGTCCCCGACCGTCGACACGACCTGGGACAAAACCTCGCCGGGGTCGTTGTAGAACGCAAACTCGGACAGATGGGCGCCGGTGAAATCGTAGCTCCGCGTACCACCTTTTCCCCCGGTTGTGAAGCTCGACACACCGGCACCCGTGTCCTCAAACTCGCTGTCCGTTGCACTGTCGAGTGCGAGCGGACGCTGCAATGCGCTTGGCAGTCCTCGCAGCCATGCCCGGTCCATGCGGCGCAGGTTGCGTGCGGAACGGTCGTGGAACGACAAGACCGCAAACACCTCGGGGTGCGGGCTTGTATACGCGCGGTGAAACTGCCACGCCCGAGTCGCAGTAGAAATGCCGACCTGGCGGGCCTTTACGACGATGACCCGATTGTGCTCGTCCAGCACTTGCCACAGCCGCTTCTGCGCATCGTTCGGCGCGAACGGCACGAACCTGCGGAGCTGCTTGTGCTTGATTTGCAGCATCTGGCAAAACGTCTCGCGGTCCCGCAGTACCGGCTCGATGCGGTTGCGAAACTCCTTGGGCACCGAAGCAGGGATGTGGACCGTCACAACAACACCGTTTCCGCGACAACCTGGGCGAGCTTCGGAGGAACCGCGTTTCCGACCTGCCTGTACTGCGCCTTCTTCGTTCCTTGGAACGGGTAGTCGGGCGGGAAGCCCTGCAGCGTTGCACACTCGGCAACGGTCAACCGACGCCGTCCGGTTGCAAGGAACAATGCGTCCGAGGCTCGCGATACTGCTGCAGCTCGACCCCGGTCGACGTGCGGATTGGTGTGGCCCTTGACCTCGTTGGCGAGAACCGCCGGCGACGGGCGGTCCAGTATCTCGTTGCCCTTGCCGCTGATGCAGGGTGCCGGCTCGGAGCAAGGCACCGGGCGCTCCTGATTCGGATTGGCCTCGGTGTTCCGTCCGTGGTGGTGGACAAACGGCCCCGATGTTCCCGCCTGCGAGGCGGCGATGGTGGTGCTCGGCTCGTTGGTCAGGTCTCGATATCGGCGCTCCGGGTATGCTTGATTGGGGTTGTTGCCGCCCCCGATGACTGTCTGCCCGTCGAGCTTCAACGCCTGCCGCATCGTGACCCACGGCTTTGTGAACATGCCCGGTCCGTGGGTGCGTCGAGGGGGCACCAACGGGCGCTGGGCTGCCCAGATGAACACCCGACGGCGGTGCTGTGGCACCCCGAAATCCGCTGCGTTCAACAGCCAGAACCCGACGTGCTTGAAACGCTTCTTGAGGTCCGCGAGGATGGTCTCCTCGAAGTAGTCGAACGACAACAACCCTCGGACATTCTCCCCGATGAAGGCCTTCGGCTCGAACCAGTCAATGGCATCCACCGTCCACGGCCAGCCGTTGCGCTCGTCGTGTTCGCCCAGGCGCGAGCCCGCGATACTGAAGGCCTGACACGGGAAGCTCGACCACAACAAGTCTATCGAGCTACCCGCCACCCATTCAATCGCCGGCAGGTCGCGCACGTCGCCCCGCACAATCGGACCGAGGCCCGACTCCTCCAACGTGTTGCACGCATCGGGGTCCAGCTCCACCAACGCCGCGTGCTCAAAACCCGCTGCCTCGAGTCCAAGAGCTGCACCGCCCGCCCCTGCAAACAGCTCCAGCACCCGCACCCTATTTCCCACCTGGTACGAGCTTGAGCAGTGCGCCCTCCAGCTCCAGTCCCTCTGCCGCTTCCTTGCTCGCCTTGCCCTCGGCGTCACCCTCGGCCACCGTCGTCAGCACCCAGCGAGCCATGTCGACTGTCGCTCGGTCTGCCCGTCCGCGCTCAAGGCCCTGACGGATGGCGGCTACGGCCGTCGGCACCATGCGGCGCAGCTCGGGTCCAATCTCAGGATGGTCCATGCAGAACGGGGTCTTGGAACGGGACATTGTACCTCCGGGGGTAGTATATGCTATCGGGGATAGCTTGCAACTGTATTGTACCTGCGCATTTGTGGGGGGCTCTATACATAGAGCAGGGTTTTCGTGTCGGGGGGCCCACGCCCTGCCACAGCTCTCCGGGGCGAGCGAAGCGAGCTGCACCCAGGACGAGCGGAGCGAGTCCCCCCGCGCGTGCCCGGGCCGTCGCGCGACCGGGCCGTCGCGGGTCGAGACCTCCGCGCGCGCGAGAACCCAGGCCGATAGATTCGCTATCACCGGTTTTCCCCTACCCTCGCCGAGAACCCCGAACACTCCGTGCTTCCCTCGGGTTGGGGGGGAGGGGTCACAAGACCTCGAAAACAAAAAGTACGTTTTTTAGGTTTGTACCCCCCCGGGGGGGTGCACCGCGAGAACGTAGTAATCTCGTGGGGCGACTGATTGCAGCGCTATCTCGGTGGCACCGCGCTGGAAGTCGAGCGACCCGGGTACAGCGCAGAAATGTGGAGGCCAGTAGCGACTTTCTTCCCCGACCCCCTTGCTATCCCCGATAGCATGCGGTACGCTCAATGGGCCGGCGCCGATGCACGCGCCCGCAAGGAGTACAACATGCATGAGTCCCTCGCGCTGTCCATCTGGACCGCTCTCTTC
>JAKMDG010000243.1 GCA_022428035.1 Longimicrobiales bacterium | reverse complement strand
ACGCAGGGGCAATGACGCTGAATAGCCTGGCCGCCGAGCTCGAGGCGGACGTCGTCCAGATCGAGGCAGGTGACCTCGGCGGTGACGCAGAGCGCATGGGCAAGCTGGCCGCCGTTCTTCGCGGGATGGCTGCTCAGCAGTAGCCAGGAAGACCACGACATCGCGCTGAGTGTGCGGGTGTCGCGATCACAAAGAAGGGTCCGGTGCCTGTCGGTACCGGGCCCTTCGTCGCTGGTACGTGACAGGAGGCCCTCGGGGAGCGTCGCCATTCGGTCGTTTCCGCCCCGCTCTCTCGAGGGTATGGTAGGGTGTTTCACTACTCTGCCAGGGAGGTTGATCGTGACGGGATTCGGTCGGACGCTTGCCGTGTGCGCCGCTGTGGGCGTCGTCGCCTGCACCCCTTCGAACGAGACCGACATGGGTGAGATGACACGCGAGGATGCCCCCGCCCTGACGCCCATCGAGGCGCTCAACGCCTTCTACTATTACGACGATGTCGACGCGGCCTGGGCCTTCTACCGCGATGTCCTGGGCTTCGAGACGGCGGCGGATTACGGCTTCGCCAAGATCATGCATGTGGCGCCCCGGTCTTTTCTGACGCTGGTGGACGCCGAGCAGGGAATGCACTCGACCGACGAGCCGAAGAGCGTTGCGCTGGCCATTGTGACCAGGGACCTCGAGGAGTGGTACGCACACCTGCAGGCCAACGAGGTGCCACTCCGCGGTGAGCTCACAATCCGCGAAGGGAGCGCACACGACGGCTTCGTCGCGGTCGACCCGGAGGGTTATCTCCTCGAGTTCGAATGGTTCAACGAGCACGAGGAAAACGTCCAGCTGAGTCCACAGCTCGAGGCGATCGAGCCCGTGACAACGGATCAGCGGCCAGCCGAACTCGGCATTTCGGCCACCGTGCTCTGGCTCTACTACGACGAACTCGCCCCGAACGAGCGGTTCTACGAAGAGCTGCTCGGTGTCGACCTGCTTGTGGACCAGGGGTGGGCCAAGGTCTATGAGGCATCCCCCACCGGGTACATTGGACTCGTCGACGGGGCGCGTGGCATGCACCAGTCGACCGAAGAAAACGCCGTTACGGTGTCCCTCCTGACCCAGGACGTGCGCGCGTGGATGGATCACGCACGGGCCATGGGCGTCGAGCTGCGCTCAGATACGATCGGCATGGAGTCCGACCTCGTCGAAACGTTCGTCGGGTACGACCCCACCGGCTACTTCCTGGAGTGGGACAACTTCCTCGACCGAGAGGGTAACGAGCGGCTCCTCGAGATCATCACCCGATGATTCTCGTTACCGGCGGTACCGGCTTCATCGGATCCAACCTCGTCGGCGCACTTTCCGACCAGGGGGAGCGCGTCTCGATCTGCGATGTGCTCGGGACCGGTGAGAAATGGAAGAACGTCGCCAAACACGAGATCGACGAACTCGTCGATCCCCTGAGCCTCGGCGAGTTCCTGTCCCGCCGCATGAACGACATCGACTTCGTCTACCACATGGGCGCGGTCTCGGCGACGACGGAAACGGATGCGGACCTGATCGTCGATTCCAATCTCAGGCTGTCGCAACGCATCTGGCGCTGGTGCGCCGAGCACGAGGTCCCGTTGGCCTACGCCTCGTCTGCCGCCACCTACGGAGACGGTGAACTGGGGTTCGTCGACAGCGATGACCGCGCGTCCCTCGCGGCGCTTCGACCCCTGAACGCGTACGGCTGGAGCAAGCTCGCGTTCGATCGATGGGTCGCGCGAGAAGTGGAAGACGGGCACCCGACGCCGCCCCACTGGGCCGGCCTGAAGTTCTTCAACGTCTACGGCCCCAACGAGTATCACAAAGACGACATGCGCAGCGTCGTCACAAAGGCGTATCCGGATGCGGCGGCGGGGCAGAAGGTTCAGCTGTTCCGCTCGCACCATCCC
This sequence comes from Longimicrobiales bacterium, assembly GCA_022428035.1. Classification (GTDB taxonomy): domain Bacteria; phylum Gemmatimonadota; class Gemmatimonadetes; order Longimicrobiales; family Gaopeijiaceae; genus UBA2589. The sequence continues at coordinate 2,073 of JAKMDG010000243.1, read as the reverse complement.
GACTATGAGGACGGGGGCCAGATGCGGGACTTCCTCTACGTCGGCGACTGCGTAGACGTCATGCTCTGGTTACGAGATGAAGCCCCGGCCAGCGGCCTCTACAATCTGGGTACAGGCCGCGCGCAGACCTGGCTGGAGCTCATGGGGGCTTTGTACTCGGCGGTCGACAAGGAACTCCAGGTGCGCTGGGTGGACACGCCAGAAGAGATCCGGGACAAGTACCAGTATTTCACCCAGGCGGATATGACAAAGCTTCGTGACGCCGGGTACACCGAGCCGTTCTCTTCCGTAGAGGACGGAGTCGCAGCCTACGTGACACACTTTTTGGCCACTCACGACCCGTACCGCTGAGATGCAAGGAGCGCCTCAGTCGTTGACAATGTGTGAGAAGGCCATCATCCATCTCTAGCTGTAGACAGCTCCTCTCTAGCGACGGATAGAATTCTGAAGCAGTGGCGACTCCTTGAGCGCAGTGCAGCGTCACTCGCGCTTCTCATCGCGCAGCTCGGCGCATCTGCAGCCCTTCCGCTTGCGGATGCGTTTCTCGAGTCGCGCGGTATGGCGGAGTCCGTCCACATCGAGACGACCGACACAGAGTGTGCTACGCATCACGATGATCGGTACTGTCAGGCCATTCGCTCCCTCTCGGGGCAACGTCGAACCACCCAGATCACTGGCCCGGCCCCGGCGCACAACATCAGCGCGCCTTCGCCCGTGGTTCGTCCGACCCTCCTCGTGCAGCGGATCGGACTTCTCGGAATTGTTGGGCCGCGCGCTCCGCCTCTCGCTTAGTCGACCGACGTCCGAACCGGGCGTCCCCGAAAGCACCGGTGCACGAATTCGCTCGCGCCCGGAAACGTCGCTTCCGCTCATGCGGCACGCTACGCCAACCGACTAACTGAGACCGTACATCATGACTTCATCAACTTTTGTCCGTGCTTTTACCATTCTCGCCGTCACAGGTGTCATCACCGCCTGCGACGACCCTACTGAGCCGATCGCCAACGAAGAAGAGCTCATTACGGACGTGACCATCACCCTGACCCCCGTCGGGGGAGGTGCGGCGATCATCTCAACGATCGCAGACCCCGACGCCGATGGTCCGAACCCACCAAACGCTCAGACCGCGGCGATCACGCTGGATGCCGGCGTCACCTACAACGGCACGATCGGATTCTTCGACCGCTCGGATCCCGCTGATGTCGACGACATCACCTTAGAGGTCGCCGAAGAGGCGGATGAACATCGCATCTTCTACGTCGTGAACGGTTTGGTCGGGGTGACGGTCCCCGACGCGTCGATGGACACGGACAGTAATTCGGCGCCCGTTGGGCTCACCTACCAGGTCGTCGTGGACGCCGGAACTGCCTCAGGCACCGGGTCGATCCGGGTCATACTGAGTCATTACGACGATGCGCCTAAGGGAAACGGCAGTGTGCAGAGTGACGAGACCGACGTCGACGTCACCTTCACGGTGTCTGTCAACTGATCAGGGGGAGCAACTGGAGGCCTTGGGGTATACCTCGAGGCCTCTCAGTTTTCCCGCCCTCGCCGATGCACTAACGTGCTGAGCAGACCGTGATCCTGAACGCGCTCCGACCTTTCGCGATGCTCGCCGTCACCGCCGGCATGCTCTGTGTGGTCACGCCCACCGCGGCGCAACAGCCGTGGTCCCTGACGGGGCGGATTATCGACCAATCCACCGGGGGGGCGATCCCTACGGCCAGAGTCCACTGGGTCGAAAGCGATCGGGACATCCTTACCAACGACGACGGTCGCTTTGTTGTTCTCGACATCCATCATCACCTGATCACGCTGTCGGTCGAGGCACTCGGATACGCCACCCAGATCTGGGAAGTATCCGCAGAGATGGCAGGCACCCTGGTTGAGCTTTCTTTGACGGACGAGGCACTCCGGCTCGAAGGAATCGAAGTGGGTGTCCGCCAGTCAGCGGTGGATCTACGAGTCCCCCAATCCACCTCGAGACTGACCCCAGCCGACATTGTGCAGCAACGCGGCCAGACCCTTGGCGAAACACTGGAGGGGATCGAAGGCGTTTCGATCATCCAGTAC
>JAKMDG010000542.1 GCA_022428035.1 Longimicrobiales bacterium | reverse complement strand
GCCCCGGGCTCGGTGGTGCCCGACCGCGTGCAAACTCTGTTCGTGTCCCCGGACCCTGAACTGCTTGAGCGGCTTTCAGCCGATGACTCGGCAGCCAGCGAGGCCTAACAGCGCGCCACGATCAGTCCAGAGCAGCGCGCAGTTCTGCGAGGAAGCGGGCGCCCGCCTCGACACCATGTTCGTCGAGGATCTGCACCAGCGCGCTACCGACCACCACACCGTCAGCGATCGCCCCGACCTCACGCGCCTGCTCGGGCGTCGAGATTCCGAAGCCCACCGCGACCGGCAGACCGACGTGTGCGCGCAGCGCCTCCACCTCTTCTGCGAGGTCCTGACGCAACTCCGTTCGGGCACCCGTCACGCCGGTGCGAGAGATATAGTACAGGAAGCCCGAACCACCTTCAGCGATCTCGGGAATCCGATCCGCCTCCGTCGTCGGCGCGACCAGCCGAATGAAGTCGAGAGGACTCTGTGCCACGGCACCCTCGAGCTGCGGGTCGGCCCCGAAGGGCAGGTCGGTCAGAAGCAGCCCGTTGGCTCCAGCTTTGGCGGCATCGGTAAGAAAATCATCCACGCCATAGCGCAGCAGTGGATTCAGGTACGTGAAGAGCACCACGGGCGTATCGCGTTCGGCCCGAAAACGCGCCAGGTCGGCGAGCACGCCCTCGACCGTCGTGCCATTTTTGAGCGACGTGAACGACGACCTCTGGATCGTAGGCCCGTCGGCGAGTGGATCTGAGAAGGGTAAGCCAAGCTCGATGATGTCCGCCCCCGCGTCCGCAAGCGCCGTCAGAACGGGGACCGTGGAATCAGCCGACGGGTGACCCGCAGTGACGTACGGAATCAGCGCCGCTCGACCATCGTTCCGCCGGGCAGCGAGGACAGACGAGATCATGTAAGGAGGTAGTCGCTGACTCGAATCCCGTACTTGTTCGCGTCGGTCGTCTTGATGATCTCGTGCGCCGCGCGGCCCGTCGCGGGGTCATTCGCGGCCAGATCGATCGTCTTGGGCTCGGAGAGCGGGAGGCCGACCGGATCGGAGATGACACGGACGATCGGCCGGTGGAGCAGATTCGGATCCGGGTTGACCTTGGCCACAACGGCGAGCTCGTGAGTATCGAGAATGACGAGCGTGCCCACCGGATATACACCGGTGGCCGTGATGAGGACTTTGACGATCAGCGTGTCAAACCCTCGCTTGGGTTCATCGCGCATCTCCCTGAGCACGGCGTCGGGCGGCCACGGCTGGTGCTGGTAGCTGCGCACGGACGTCCCTGCGTCAAAGGCGTCGGCCACGGCGACGATCCGTGAGAACAGGGTCGGCTCCCGCTGGCGCCGACTCTGCGGATACCCGGTCAGGTCGACCTTCATATGATGTTCGTACGCCATGAGCATCTGACGGTACGGCACATCCGCGAAGCCGTGCACCTGAAACAGAAGGAGTAGCCCCTCGGTCGGGTGTCCCTTGAGCATTGCCCACTCTTCGTCGGTCAGTGCCCCGGCCTTGTTGATCACGTCGGCGGAAAGCCGCTGCTTCCCCACATCGTGGAAGAGGGCGCCCAGGCCAAGTTCATACAGCTGAAGACGATCAAGCCCCAGCCGCTGACCGATGATCACGCAGAAGATCGAGACGTTCACGGAGTGGGTGAACGTGTACTCGTCGAAGTCCCGGAGCGTCGTCATCGTGACCATGGACGACTCGTTAGAGAGCACCTGGTCGACGATGCCCTGAACCGAGCGCTTCACCTTGCGGACATTCACAGCCTTCCCGACCCGCATGTCCTCCATCACGTCCCGCGCCACCTTGACCGACTGAGCGTACGTCCGCTTGGCGGCGGTCAACGCCTCCTCGTCGTCCTGCGGCTCTTCGATCTCAGTGGCCGGCCGCAGTGAGATGTGCGTGACCGGCGCCTGCGCGAACCGTTGCTCGAACCCACCAAAAGCGTCCTCAGCAGCAGCGGGCCGGAGGAGCATCGCCAGGAACGGTGCCCACTCGTCGCGCTTCATGCCATGAACGATCTCGACGGCTCCGATGCCGTGGTCGTTGAGCGCACGGGCAAACGCACCAAACGACGCAAAATTCGTGAGGTCGAGCCGGAGCCGGGTTTCATTCAGAAAGAAGAAGTCCCCAACAACGCGGACCTCGGCCGCTCCTTCCTGCTCCAGAACCTGAGCGACCAGCGTATGCAGCTCTGTAAGGGCCTGCTGAACAGTGTCGTTTTCAATTGGATACAGCTTGAGCGCGCTCAGAGCTCCGAAGACCGCGGTGAGGAGCTTGCGACCGACCTCCTGATGGTTCAGTTCGGTCACGTCACCCCTCCGGTCGCAGCGCGCGATTCACATTGCTACGCACGACAGGATCTTCATCCTGAGTCGCCGCCTCCAGGGAAGCGCGCGCAGTCGCAGTGTCGATCTGTCCGAGACCAAGGGCTGCCGCCGCTCGTATTTCCGACGACTCCCGCTTTCCGAGGAACCCCTTCTTGTTCAGGAGATCGCCCAGAAGCGCGACCCCACTCTCACCGGCGGTCCGACCGAACGCCTCGAAGACCGCCACTTTTTCTGCGATATCCGCCTGCCGGATCTGCTTGCTCTTGATGACATCCGACAAGGACCCCGCCCCGGGCGAGTAGCGCAGCTCACCGAGCGCCTTCGCCGCCGCAATCCGAACGTCACGGTCCTGGTCACGGAGGATCGGCTCCAGCGAGCTCGCCACCGTCGACGCCCGGATCGCCACGGCTGCCTCGATGGCGGCCAGGCGGACAGGCGGTTCGTCGTGTCTCAGCAGGGCAGAGAGCTGTACCGCACCCTCGACGACCTGCATATCGCCAACCAGCTTAGCCGCAGCCGCCAAGATCAGCGGGTCATCGTCCTCGAGAAGTTGTATCAGGGCTTCCCGATTCTGGCTTGCGATGCCTTGTACCGATACGCGGAGCACATCCTGTAACTGTCTGTGGTCCATCGACTCGGACGCACGCAGCAGCGGCGCCAGCGCGCCCCCCCGAAGGAATCCGAGGAACTCCCCCAATTGAGCCGAAGACACACGTATGGTGCCCAGATACAAGGCCTGCAGTAGCTCTTCGATTGCATCAGGGGCGCTGATGCTGTCGACGATTCGTCGGCTCTCGGAGAGCCGGTGCTCATCGAACGAGCCCTGGCTTTGTTCGAGCATACGAAGCTCCTTGAGCACGTTCGTTGCGGCGACCAGGCCGCCGCGGCTCAGGAAGTTGGGGAGCAGGGTCTCCAGGATGCCGAGGATCTCGGACTGACGCTCCCGGTTGGCGGACTCCTCGAGCCGATCGAACAACGCTTTGAGCACGTCCGCTCGGGTATCGCGCTCGATCTCCTTTTGAAGCTCAGCGCGAAGCGTTTCCATTTCGCGCCGATCCAGGGCATACAGCGTCGGATTGAAGTCATCCTGGGAGACCGCCTTCGGCGTGTCCTGCGCCGCGGCCTGCCCAGTCGCGGCGACCTCCTCCTGAGCTGCGATCTCTTCGTCTTCGGCACTGAGCGCGGCCTGAAGCTCCTGCCCCGTGTTCCCAGCTCCAGCCTCGGGCAGTGCCACCCCTTCTGCCAGGAGATCTATGTACTGATACCTCAAGTACTGAAGCTCTTCTTCCCACAGCACGGTCAGCAGATCGTCCCCTTCCGGGACGAGCTTTCGAACCTTCTGAAGGACCCCGAGAAAGTGATCGAGTTCGTGCGTCTCAATACCCGGAAGAAAGGTCAGCTCTCGAACGCCATCCTTGAAGAAAAGAAACGCCAGCGAATCGTTCCGGGATTCCGACGCATAGACCTCGGCGCCGCCGAGATAGATATGATCCTCGTCGATGGTGACGATCAGGCTCTCGAGCTCTCCCCAGAGCCCCGAGAACTCACCGCGGAGGGTGTCGACGAATCGCTGGCGGACCGGGTTGTTCTCGTCATAAAGCTGATAGGCGCGGAACGCCTTGCCGAGGGCGACGAACAATGAACGAGCTTCTTCGACCGGAAGAGACTGATCATCCCAGTCGATCCCATCGCCGGCCGGATTCGCGGCGCCCACGGAATCGGTCAATGCATCGTCCTCAGATCAGACTTCCCCGCCCCTCGACTTGAGCGACATGACTCACGTCCTTGTCGCCTCGGCCCGAGAGGCAGATCAGAATTGGCCCTTCGACCCCGGCCCCTTCTTCGATGACATGCGCGATCGCGTGGGCGGTTTCCAGTGCGGGGATGATCCCCTCAAGCTCGGAAAGAGTGTGAAATGCCCTCAACGCCTGCTCATCCGTGACGAAGGTGTACCGCGCGCGGCCCGAATCTTTCAGGAACGAATGCTCAGGACCGACCCCCGGATAATCCAGTCCCGCGGACACAGAGTGCGCTGGCGCTACCTGACCATCCGAATCTTGCAGAAGATAGCTCAGTGACCCGTGCAGGACACCCGGCGTCCCAGCGACCAGAGACGCCGAGTGTCGACCGGACTCGATCCCTGAACCTCCCGCCTCTACGCCAACCAGTTCTACCTCGACGTCCGGCACGAAAGCGTGAAACATCCCCATGGCGTTGGACCCTCCACCCACACAGGCGACGACCGAAGCGGGAAGACGCCCGAAGCGCTTGAGCGATTGCGCCCGAGCCTCCCGCCCGATAATCGACTGAAAGTCCCGGACCATCCTCGGAAATGGGTCCGGCCCGACGACAGACCCGATGATGTAATGAGTCGAGGCTACGTTGGTCACCCAGTCGCGGATGGCCTCGTTGGTCGCGTCCTTCAGCGTCCTGGTGCCGGACGAGACCGGGCGAACCTCGGCCCCAAGAAGTTGCATCCGATACACATTGAGCGCCTGCCGCCCGACATCTTCTTCGCCCATGTACACGACGCACTCCATGTCGAACAGAGCGCACGCGGTGGCCGTGGCGACCCCGTGTTGCCCTGCCCCGGTCTCGGCGATGATCCGCCTCTTACCCATCCGGCGAGCGAGCAGAGCCTGCCCGATCGTGTTGTTGATCTTGTGGGCGCCCGTGTGGTTCAAGTCTTCACGTTTGAGCCAGACGTCAGAGTGGCCCGCCGCCTTGCCCAGTCGCTTCGCGTGATACAGTGGCGTGGGCCGGCCAACAAAGTCGGCACTGAGCGCCTCGAGTTCAGTCTGGAAGGCCGGATCCTCTAGTGCCTGCGCATATGCGGCGACAAGCTCGTCGAGCGCCTTGATCAGGGTTTCAGGTACGTATCGTCCGCCGAACGCGCCGAAGCGATCCGTCTGCGGGTCAATGATCGTGGTCACGGCTACTGTCGATCTGGGAAGCAGACCGCCCGGTCTCACCATTTGACCGGGCCGCCCTGATGAAGGCGTCGATCCGGTCGGGATCCTTCACGCCCTGGGCCCGCTCGACACCTGAGGATACATCTACCACGTGAGGGCCGTACTGTGCCCTGGACTCCGCTACGGTCTCCGGGGTCAGCCCGCCGGCAAGAATGAAGGTGAGCGACCCAGGCATCACGGTGCGCAACTCGTCAGGCTCGAGGCCCAGGGTCAGACCTGCCCCACCTATGGCACCCTCCCGCCAGCCCTCTA
>JAKMDG010000219.1 GCA_022428035.1 Longimicrobiales bacterium | reverse complement strand
CCCCACACCATCGCGTGAATCGCGTCGGATCACTCGTTTGAGCTGGGCTGCGTCGGTCATGCTGGCTCTGGGGATTGGGTGGATGCTTCGGGGTGGTCGGTTGGAGCCTCTCGTCGACACGAACAATCCGTCGCCCGCCGCACTGGCAGAGCAGGCAGGAGCCCGGATGGAGAGAGAGGGCCCTCGGGAGGGCAGCCCGACCAGCGTTGCCGATGCCTCGGGGGAACGAGTTCGTCCTATGGAGGCTGGTCCTACCGAGACGATCAGGCGGGATGCGTTCGAGTCGCGGACAGATCTGCGTAGCAGCGTCGTGGCGACATCGAGTGCTGGTGAGGACCGGGCTGATGTGTCCGTTAGTGTGGCTGCAGAGCCTGCCGCGGCGGTAGCGTCCGTAGCTGCCGACGTGGATGAACGGGCGATCGATCAGTCGGTGTCCACGGAGGTCCTGGCAGCCGAGCGGTTCGACGCCGAGGCGCTGATGACTCCAGCGGAGCAGCAGACTGAACCGGGCGTGCGCCAGGTTATGTTCGACGACGTGGCGACGGGCGGTAGCGCAGGGGTCGACGCAGTGGTTGGGGCAACCGACGACACGGTCCCGCCTCGTTTGGTCGAGGCAGACGTCGTAGCGTTAGAGGAACCGGCAGACGCAGTAGATGAGGACGAGTCCCGTCCCGAACGTCGTCGGGCGGAGTCACCGACAGCGTTCACCAGCCAGTTCAGCGCGGGCCGTGGCAGCGTGCGCGTCGTGCCGGAAGATGATGATCGGTTCGACGATGAGCCGCTTCAGTCTGTGCCCGGCTTCGAAGTCGTTGCGTCCGATAACATCGGGGACGGCACGGTCTTTCTGGGCACGGTCGCTACACAGCGTCTCGAGGGGGAGCAGATGATGCAGGTCTTCCTGCTCGAGCCCGAGGTGGAGCTCGATGTCCTTCCGGTACTCGACCCCAGCGTGAACGAAGTGAGGGTTCAGGCCGAGACCGGTTGGGTCGTACTGCGAGGTCCTCGATCCGAGGACGAACTCGAGACCTTGCTCATGCGTCTCTTCCCGAGCTGACGCTCGACGGGCTCTGGATCTCGATCGATCTTTCAAGGCCCCGAGTGTAGTGAGTGTGCCCGGGGCCTCAATGATTCAGGAGCCCTCATCATGACGTCCGTGTCCTCAAGTCTCGGTCGTGCGTCTGCTGCTGCGGCGGCAATCCTTGTCATCGGTGTTTCCTCCGCGGACGCGCAGGTCGCGAGCCAGGCTGATGTCGAGGCAGCGGCCCGCACCATCTCCCAGGCGGACTTTGCCTGGCGGGTGGGGGTGATCGCTCATGACTCCATGGGTGGACGAGATACACCGAGTCCCGGTCTCGAGATGACTGCGAATTGGGCCGCGTCCGAGTTCCGTCGGATGGGGCTCCGAGGGGGGATGCCGGACGGATCGTTTGTTCAGCGGTATCCCCTCAACTCCCTGGAGATCGACGACGAGCGCTCATCGGTCACAGCTGGAGGAGCGCGGCTCCGTTTCGGCGTGGACGTCCTGCCGCTCTTCGGAATCCGTGAGGGTGATACGGGAGCCGACCTCGTCGTGCTGTCTGGCTCGGGGCGCCTGACTCACAACCAACGTCGACAGCTGAAGGGTCGACATGTCGCGGTAGTTCTTGCGAGTAACGCGGCGGGCGTCGACCGCAGGATGTTCGGATTCCTCGACGAATTGCGTCAGGCCGGAGCCGCGTCCGTCCTGGTCTCGAACTCGACGGATGATGACCGGTGGAGCGCGAACGCACGGCGATCGATGTCTCCGTCCGTGTCCAAGGGCTGGTCGCCCGCTGAAGGGCAGGACGGTGGAGCGTTCATGCCGATGCTCCAGATTCGAACCTCCGCCCTCGAGCGCGTTCTCGTGGGGGGGAACATTGATCTCGCTGCCCTTGAGGACCGGGCTGGAGAGAGGGTGGAGATTCATGACACGGGTGAGCTGCGAATGACGATCGTGCAGCGCACGCGTGAGCTGGAAGTCTCCGCCCCCAATGTCATCGCGATTCTCGAGGGCAGTGATCCAGGGCTTCGTGACGAATACGTCGTCTTCTCGGGCCATATGGACCATGTAGGAATGGGCGCCCCGGACGCCAATGGAGACTCCATTTTTAACGGTGCCGATGATGACGCGTCGGGTACGACAGCAGTGATCGAAGTCGCTGAGGCGATGTCCTCACTGTCGACGCCACCCCGTCGGTCCATGCTCTTCGTCCTGGTGAGCGGCGAAGAAAAAGGGCTGTGGGGAAGCGAGTGGTACGCGGAGAACTCGACCGTGCCCGTGGAGTCCATGGTCGCGAACCTCAATACCGACATGGTGGGCCGGAACTGGCCCGACACGATCGTCGCGATCGGTAAAGAGCACTCCGATCTCGGTGTGACGCTCAACACAGTCAACGAAGCGCATCCCGAGTTGCGGATGACGGCCATTGATGACATCTGGCCGGAAGAGCGCTTCTACTTTCGCTCCGACCACTTCAACTTCGCCAAGAAGGGCGTGCCGGTGCTCTTCTTCTTCAATGGCACGCACGACGACTACCACGGTCGCGACGACGAGCCCGATCGCATCGACACCGAGAAGGCTGCCCGCATCAGCCAACTGGTGTTCTTCCTGGGCATGGAGATTGGTAATCGTACGGAACGGCCCAAGTGGAACCCCGAGAGCTACGCCAGGATCGTATCGGACTGACCTCGCACGGAACGGCCATCGAATGGAACGGGTCCCCGATGAGTGAGCCGGGTTTCTTCGAGCTCCTCGAGCATTGGGACGGGCTTGGTGTGCTCGTACGTCGGGATGCGCCGACCGGCACCTGGATCTTCCTTGCGATCCACGACGATACGCTGGGGCCAGCGACAGGCGGTTGCCGAATGAAGGTGTACGCCCAGCCAGAGGATGGCCTGCGCGACGCACTGCGCCTCTCGGAGGGGATGACGTACAAGTGGGCGGCGATGGACTTCCCCTTCGGAGGGGGAAAGACCGTCCTGGCGATCCCGCGTCCACTCCAGGAGGATGAGCGACGCGGGCTTCTGCTTCGCTTCGGCGACCTACTGAACTCGCTCGGCGGTCGCTATGGCACCGGCGCCGATCTCGGCACGACGACCGATGACATGCAGACCATCGCGGAAGTCAGCGAGTACGTGATCGGTGTACACGGACGGTCCGACGGGCCGATGGACCCGAGCCCGTTCACGGCGCTCGGTGTCTTCGCGGGGATTCGCTCGGCGGTAGGTCATCGGTTCGGGTCCTCAGTCCTCGACGGGCGGAGCGTGCTGGTCCAGGGGGTGGGGGCAGTCGGTGGCCCGCTTGTGCATCATCTTGCTGAGTCCGGTGCAACCGTGCTCGTGTCAGACGCGGACGCGGAAGTGGCTTCGAAGGTGGCTGCCGCCGTATCAGGGGTCGTGGTCGCACCGTCGGAGGTCTACACGACCGAATGCGACGTGTATGCGC
>JAKMDG010000185.1 GCA_022428035.1 Longimicrobiales bacterium | reverse complement strand
CTCCTCACTTCCGGCCTCGAAAGGCCCTTTGAACTTCCTATCCGTCCACCCGGTTGCAGTCATCACGCGTGCCGAGGGCATTCCTAGACCAGCGACCCACGCACGGCAAGTTGTCTCCTTCGGGAGACGACAAGGACCCGAACGTTCCGTTCCTTCGCGAAAACGTTCGGGCCTCTCTGTGTCGCCGCTCGGGGCCCCCTCATGCCCCGCACCGAACCGGGACGTTTCGTGACCGATGTCTCGACGTACCTGAACGGAGTCGGGTCAGCCGATCTCGATCTCGGTAAACCCGTCCTCCACCTCGAATTCGAACTCGAGGACCTCCCCGGTCTGATCGTAGTCGTAGAGGTAGAGCGGGAGTAGCGACCCGTCGGACCGCTTGAACCAGACATCCACCCGAAGGTCAACGGTGAGATCCGTTACGGGGGTGTCGTCCGACACCACCAGGTTCGGAATCAGATCGCGCTCGATCTCGATTTCTGCCTCGAGGAAGACCCGAAACGCGATGACGTCGCCCTGCGACGATTCGAAGCTTCCGACGATCAGAGCCGTCGCCTTGTCAGGCCATTCGGGGAATTCGTCCAGGATCTGGCCGCGAAGAGCGAGAATCTCAGCCTGGAACTCAGCCTCAACCTCGTCGTCCTCGAGGTCCTCGATCTCGAACTCGAGTTCCTTGTAGGTCCCTGGAGGGACCTGTGAGACAAAAGCCTCAATCGGTTGCCCGTCGAGAGGCAGATCCAGGAAGCGGGGTGGGCCGTTGAAATCAGCGCAATCGTCACCGCCGCCAGCCGCTTCGCAGACATCGTCATCGCCCTCAAGTTCGACCTCGGCGACGATGAGCCTGATCTCTTCGATCGTCAGGGTGCCATTCGTGCCAGCGAGAACAAGCGGCGGGCCCGCTACACGGGCCGGACCGCTACTTCCTCCGGTCGCTCCCGGCGCACGAAACCCTGGCATCGGGTCTCCGCCGGAAACCGTCATGTTGAACGCGACGGTTCCAGGGCCGTCGACCCCCGTTGTGTCGTCGCAGGCCGCGAGCGGCACAAGCGCCAGCAGGACCGCGACGGTCCAGTGAGGCGAACGACTGATTCTGGCATGGTTGATTCCGGTCATGATGCTGAATCCATCAGAAGATTGGAGTTGTGTCTATGCCAGGTGAGAGAGCAATCGATATGCCGTCGGGGCGCCATAAGTCTATCCTCATGTCCTTCAACGCCTTAGGTGACCATGAACACATAAACACGACTACACGGACCCACGCAATGCACCACTAACTTGCACTTTGCTATCTATACGCACCATAATTGTGCATGAAAAACATTCTGTGTCTTGCGCCTGGTGAGTCCGTCGCCGACTTCCTTGCTGCGCTCCGCCAGCGCCCGTGGCGAGCGGTCGTCGTGAGCCTGGCCCACGAACTGGTCGACGAGAAGCTCGTGGAGCGGATCGCGGCAGAACCCGCGGCCGGAGCTGTTGTCCTCACGACAGCCACGCCATCTCTGCGTGCGTCGCTCTGGGCCCAACGGGCCGGGGCCATGGGCGTGCTTCCCGAACCGTGGGACGAACAGCAGCTCGGCGATCTTCTAGGCCCGAACGAAGACGCAGAGGACATTGTCGCGATCCCCAGGATCGACCACCGCACACGGGCAGATCAGATGGTCGGCCAGAGCCGGGTGATAGCCGAGGTATTCACACGGATAGCGCACATCGCCGCATCCGAGTCGACGGTGCTCGTCACCGGCGAGTCCGGAACCGGGAAAGAGTTGGTGGCCCGGGCCCTCCACGATGCGAGCCCGAGGGCAGCGGAGCCCTTCGTTGCCGTGAACTGTGCGGCGATTCCGGACGCTCTCCTCGAGTCGGAGCTGTTCGGCCACGAGAAAGGTGCGTTCACCGGAGCGGTAGCCCGCCGCCGAGGACGCTTCGAGCGGGCGAACCGGGGAACACTCTTCCTCGACGAGATCGGTGACATGAGCCTCGTGCTCCAGGGGAAGCTGTTGCGGGTGCTGGAGGAGCGTGTGGTCGAGCGTGTGGGCGGTGACGAGGAGCATGCGGTAGACGTGCGCGTCGTGGCCGCGACGCACCGAGATCTGTCGCTACAGGTGAACGAGGGTTCATTCCGAGAGGATCTATTCTTCCGCCTTCAGGTGCTCGACGTACACCTCCCTGCCCTTCGGACACGCAGTGGGGACCTGCCCCTGCTGGCACACCACTTCGCGGCAAGCTTCGCCCTCCGACACGGGCGATCGATCCAGGGCATCACGCGCGACGCGATGGAGGCTCTAGAGGAACACCCGTGGCCCGGGAATGTCCGTGAGCTCCGAAACGTGATGGACCGAGCCGTGCTGCTGACCCAGGGCTCAGTCATCGGACGAGGTGCACTCAGGCTCGGCGCTGCGTCTCCTTCGCGCGCGCCCATCAACGACAGGGACACCGGTATCGGATATCCCACCGACGCGTCACTCGCGTTCGTCGAGGCAGACCACATACGCAGGGTTCTGGAAGCGAACAGGGGTCAAGTGGGAATCGCCGCAGGGGTGCTCGGCCTCCATCGCAATACGCTGACTCGGAAGATCCGCGAATTCCGTCTCAACGAGCCTGAGCGAGAGATGAGCGTATGACGACACGTGCACAGGCGAATGTCTGCGTATGCACCAATGTAGTGCACGACGGGAGTGCAGATCACACTGCGCAGCTCATTCTGTATCGACCTATGTGTATGTGCATCAGGGTGTTACCAGAGACCTCCGATCCGGGCCAGGGATCAGATCGATGGCACGAAGTGTGCGACATGATACGGGTATGATACGCTCCACGCTGGGAATACTGGACCCTCTTCTGCCGTCCAGGGCAGAGTTGCGCCCGTTCCGGTCTCTCCTCTTCGCCGCATCGACGCCGAATCGAGACCAACATTGGACGGGAGCCGGAGCGCTCGCGACGTGGGCGTCCCGGCTCGTCGACCCGGACGAGCTGGAAGCCGGCCTCCCCGCAGTGATCGAAGCCGAGCAGGAGCATGTCGCGCACACGTACGAATGCCTTCGGGATGCGGCTCGGGCCCTGACAAAGGGTGATACCCGGACGGCGGCCCAGATACTCCTGGCCCTTGCAGCCCGCGAAGAGGATCGCGACCGAATAGACCTTGCCGAGGGCTATGCAGCGGCTGCGTGTGAAGTGCTCGGTAGCGAACACTCCGGGATCGCATCACTCGCCCGACGTCGTTGGGCCCGGGCGCTTCGGGGCATCGGGCGTCACGCAGATGCTGTACGAGAGTATGACCGCAGTCACGAAGTGGCCCTCGACGTCGGTGACCGCCGCGGTGCCGCCGAGGGCGCGATCGGAGCCGGTAACACGCTGGAGGAGGAGGGACAGTGGCAAGGCGCACGACAATGGTATGAGCGGGCGCTTGAGATCGTGTCCCTCCTAGACCAACCGGTTCCGGAGCAGTGGCATGCGCAGCTGAACCTGCATGTCGTCCTGCGCTCCGTCTCGGAACTCGAGCGCTCGAGATCGTATCTGGAC
>JAKMDG010000175.1 GCA_022428035.1 Longimicrobiales bacterium | reverse complement strand
AAAGGAATTCCACTCTCCTCGGCAAACCCGAGAGCCGCTGAGTTAGCGCTGTCCGGCACGGCGATCACGGCGTCGGCTTCCACCGGGTTCTCTTTGGCGAGCTGACGACCGAATGCGCGTCGGGCACGGTCGACCGACTCGCCCCAGAGCCCCGAATCGGGGCGGGCGAAGTACACGAGTTCGAAAATGCACGCGGCGGGCTGAGGCACCGGGTCAAGCTGCCCGATCCGTTCGACATGATTTCCCTCGACCCGAATCACCTCGCCCGGCTCAAGGTCACGCACGTATTGAGCTCCGAGAATATCCAGGGCGCAGGTCTCGGACACCACGACATGCCCGTCATCTTTACGCCCCAGGATCAGAGGCCGAAATCCACGCGGATCTCGTGCCGCGTAGAGGATTCCTCGAATGACCAGGGCCATCGAGAAGGCACCCACCAGGTGAGACAGGGCGTCGAGCACCTGTTCGTCGATTGTCTCCGCTCTCGACTTGGCAATCAGATGGACGAGGGTCTCCGAATCCGACGATGACCGAAAAATGGCTCCGTCGTCCACCAGGGATTTCCGAAGGTCCAGCTGGTTGGTCAGGTTTCCGTTGTGCGCCAGGGCCAGATCGCCGTGCCGATAGCGAGCGGTAATTGGCTGGATGTTGGCCGGATCGCTGCCCCCAGCCGTGGAGTATCGGACGTGCCCCACTGCCGTGTCGCCCTGAAGGTCCTGCAGGACGTCGGGCCTGAAGATTTCCGACACAAGCCCCGCGCCCTTCCTGAGGGTTCCTTCCTCGCCATCGAACGCCACGATGCCGCCGGCTTCCTGGCCTCGGTGCTGCAGGGCGTACATGGCCAGGAACGCCTGCTGAGCCGCGTTCTCTACTCCGCTGATGCCGACGACGCCGCACATATCAGGCCCCTGAACCTGCAGGTGCGTCCATGATGCGCGGAATGGCTCCGAAGTATGCATCTGCGAGCTCAGGCATGGTGGCCGAGAGCGAAGCGCCTCGGACGTTCATCGAAAAGCCGTCGTCCCCTGCGGTGACCGTACCGATCTTTTGAGCCGGTACGTCATAGTGGTCTGCGAGCGCCAGCACCTGCTCGGTGTTCTCCGGGCTTACCGACACGAGGATACGACCTTGCGACTCACCAAACAGAGAGACGACGGGACGGAGGTCTTCATCGATCGCCACGTCGATGCCGAGTGGTGCCTCACCGTTGCCGAGCGCGCACTGAGCGAGAGCGGCGGCGAGGCCACCCTCTGAGCAGTCGTGTGCCGAATTGAGCACGTCTTCATGGTTCATCTTGAGTACGGCCTGCTGGAGCGCGCGCTCACCGTCCAGGTCGACGGACGGTGGCTCACCCGCGACCAGGTCAGCGGTGACGTAGAGGTACTCCGAGCCTCCGAGTTCGCCGCTGTTCGCCCCGAGGAGCACGATGTCGTCTCCGGCGTTCACGAAGGCGTGTCGTGTGATCTTCGACACGTCGTCGATCACCCCCACCATGCCGATCACCGGTGTCGGGTAGATCGCCTTGCCGTCGGTCTCGTTGAAGAGGGAGACGTTCCCACCGGTTACGGGGGTCTCGAAGGCGCTGCATGCATCCCGCATCCCCAGCACTGATTCACGCAGCTGATAGTAGATGTGTGCTTTGAGCGGGTTCCCAAAGTTCAGGTTGTTCGTGATGGCCGTAGGCAGGGCCCCGACACACACGAGATTCCGGGCGGCCTCGGCAACTGCGGCCAACGTACCCGTGCGAGGCTCCAGGTAGACGAAGCGTCCGTTGCAGTCGGTGGTTGCCGCCACCGCTCGGTTCGTTCCGCGGATGCGGATGACGCCGGAGTCTCCACCGGGCCGTACCGCGGTCGCAGTGCGCACGGTCGTGTCGTACTGATGGTAGATCCACTGCTTGGACGCGACGTTGGGTGAGCCGATCAAGAGGAGGAACGTCTTGGTGAGATCGCCCTCGGGGATCATGTGCTCGGTCAGGTCCATCTCGCGCAGCGCCGTGATCTCTTCAGCCTCTTTCCCTTCCCGCTCGTAGGTGGGGCAACCCTCGGTCAGGGGCAGCGCGGGGATGTCGGCGACCACCTTGCCGTGTTCCAGAATCCGGAACTTGCCGTCGTCCGTAACCTGGCCGATCACCGCCGCCTCGAGCTCCCACTTTTCGAGAATGTCACGCACCTCATCCTCGCGGCCGGGATGAGCTACGACGAGCATACGCTCCTGGGACTCGGACAGGAGGATCTCGTATGGCGTCATGCCCTCCTCACGGACCGGGACGTCGGTCATCTCGAGTTCGACGCCACTGCCACCGCGACCTGCCATCTCCGACGCCGAGGAAGTGATGCCAGCCGCGCCCATGTCCTGGATACCGCTGATGGCGCCAGAAGCGATGAGCTCCAGGCTCGCTTCAAGGAGCAGCTTTTCGGTGAAGGGGTCACCCACCTGAACCTGGGGGCGGCTCGACTCGTCGGCGTCTTCGCTCAGCTCTTCGCTGGCGAACGTCGCACCGTGAATCCCGTCTCGGCCGGTACGGGCACCCACAGCCATAAGTGGAGACCCAGCACCGGTCGCAGCTGCCGTGATCAGCTCCTCGTGCTTCATGAGCCCGAGGCACATCGCGTTCACGATCGGATTTCCCTCGTAGCCACGGTCGAACTGAACTTCTCCGCCGACGTTGGGAATTCCTACGCAGTTGCCATAATCACCTACTCCGCTCACGACGCCGCTGAAGAGGTACCGCACCCGGCCAGTGTCCAGGTCTCCGAAGCGGAGCGAGTCGAGTACGGCGACAGGTCTCGCACCCATCGTGAAGATGTCGCGCAGAATGCCACCCACGCCGGTCGCTGCACCCTGATAAGGCTCGACGGCCGAGGGATGGTTATGGGAC
>JAKMDG010000141.1 GCA_022428035.1 Longimicrobiales bacterium | reverse complement strand
GCTCGGTAACACGATCGCCACGCTCGACGCAGCTTCTCTCGAGAACGCGCCGATCGCTGACTTCTCTCAGATGATTGCAGGCCGCGAGCCTGGGGTCGTAGCGCTTCCTTCCTCCGGCTCGACCGGTGAAGGTGCGGCGATTCGTATTCGTGGCTCCTCGTCGCTCTCGCAGCTCAACGAGCCCATCATCTATGTCGATGGCATTCGGGTCGACCGTTCAGCCGTTTCGCTGTCCGGTACGGGTAACCCGAGCCGCCTCGATGACATTCCGCCCGAGTCGATCGAACGCGTCGAGATCCTCAAGGGTGCTGCTGCAGCTACGCTGTACGGCACCGAGGCATCCAACGGCGTGATCCAGATCTTCACGAAGCGTGGACGCGCGGGCGCCCCTCAGTTCACCGCTCAGGCGGACTGGACCACGATCAATACACCGACGAACCGGATTCTCCCGGTGGCGGACTACATTGGCCGTGACTGCGCCTCGGACGGCTGCTCATCCGCAGCCGACGTGACAAAGATGAATGAGTACCGTACTCGGATGCAGAATCGCTTCGGCGTTTCGCCGGGTGACTTCGAAGCATTCGAGAACGATCTCGTCACCGACGTGCTCGGCAGTGGCTTTGGACAGATTTACTCTGCCTCAGTCTCCGGCGGTACCGAGTCCTTCCAGTACTTCGTGTCCGGACGCTACACCGACGAAAATGGTGTGATCACGACCGATGTGTTCCCGGAGACCGATGGTATCGACTTCTCGGAAGACACCAACCGTCGCGTGGGCTTCACGTCCAACTTCACGATCATTCCGTCTTCCAAGGTCCGCATTGGAGTCAGCACGCTTTACTCCGACATGGATCAGAGCACGCCGGACAACGGGAACAACATCTACGGCTACTTCAGCTCGATGCTGATGGCTCAGCCTCGCCGTGCCACGGTGATGGATGAGGGCAACTACTACGGTGCGCCGGCCTTCGGAACCACGCGTGAGTTTGCCTACCAGTTCAACCAGGCGGCCTCGTCGCACTTCGCAGGTAGCACGACCATTGGCTTCACGCCGACGGAGTCGTTCCGTCTCGACGGAACGTTTGGTCTCGACTTCACGTCCGATGACCGCATCTTCGGTCGTCCGTACGGCCATGCGGTCGACAACTTCACGAATGCCAACCGCGACGGTGATCGTACGGTCAGCGAGGATCGCAGCCGCGAGATCACGGCGGATCTGAAGGGTTCTCACATCCTGATGTTCGGCGACAACATTGAGAACACCCTCCTCTTCGGTGGTCAGGGTTTCCTCCGCCAGCGCCAGAGCGCTGGTGGTTCTGGTAACACGTTCCCGGGCCCAGGGCTCGAGACACTCTCCGCACTCGCGAACCAGAGTGCGAGCGAGTCGTGGACGCGAGTTACCCAGCTCGGTGGTTATCTGCAGGACCAGGTTGGTATCAACGACTGGATCTTCCTGACAGTGGGTGGTCGTTGGGACGCCAACTCGGCGTTCGGTGAGGACTTCGCAACCGCGTTCTATCCGAAGGCGTCTGCTTCGATCGTGCCCTCGCAGGGCCTCGGTTGGCAGAACGAAACGTTCTCCACCTTCCGCATCCGGGCGGCCCTCGGGAAGTCCGGCCTGCAGCCTGATGCGTTCGCGAAGTTCACGACGTTTGAGCCGGCTCCCTCCGAGGAAGGCCCAGGCGTCTCGCCCGCCAACCTCGGTAACGACGGGCTGAGGCCCGAGGTTTCCACGGAGTGGGAGGTCGGAGCTGAGATCGGTCTGTTCAACGATCGCTGGTCTGTGGACGTCACGTATTGGGACAGGACTGTAGAGGACGCGATGGTGTCCCGTCAGTTCTCCCCGACGGGTGGTTTCACCCAGCAGCAGCTCGTCAACATTGGTGAGCTTGCGGGTAAGGGTTTCGAGGCCAGCGTCCGCGGTACCCTACTGCAGAGTGAGGGCCTCTCGCTCAACGTGTTCGCCAACACGGCGTACCTGAGCGAGAACATCACCAGCCTGGGTGGCGCACCGCCGCTCAAGACGGGTGGTTCGTACCCGCGCTACCGGAACTACCTCCTCGAGGGATACGCTCCGGGATCATTCTTCGGTGCTCAGATTGCCGACGTCGACGTGCCTTTGAACCTCGACGGTTCATGCACGGCCTTCACGCGTGATCAGGCGCTTGCAACGGGTTCGTTCGATGCCCCGATTTCGCCCAGCACGTTCAAGCCGCTGGCGATCGGTAACTCGACGGGTGCGGAAGTTCCTAACCCGGGCTTCGATGCGGCGGACGGCTCGCTCGCTTCGAACAACTGTGGATCTGGTATGCTGGGCACGCTGCTCGGCAAGCCGACCCCGGACTTCGCTGGTTCGACTGGCTTCAATCTGTCGTTCGCGAGCAACTTCGAGATCGCAGCCCTCTTCGATTACAAATGGGGTGGCCAGAACCAGGACCTGTCCGGAATGTTCCGGAAGGCCAACGCCGTGATCGGCCGCAACACGCCGCGTGCGGCCGAGTTGGGCGCGATCATGGAGAGCGGGACTTCTTCGCCTGGTGATCGTCTTGATGCCGCCATCGCGTGGGCTCGTGAGGTCGAGGGCTTGTCCCCGATGTCCGGACTCAACGGCATCTTCGACACCAACATGATTCGGTTCCGGGAGCTTTCGCTGACGTACCGGATTCCGACGGACATCGTCGATGGATGGGGTCTGTCGACAGCGACGGTCAACCTGGGTGCGCGCAACCTGATGATGTGGCTGCCCGGCAGCGACTACACGGGAATGGACCCAGAGACCAACGTGATCGGCCGCTGCAACGGCGGACTGAGCTGCAACTTCCTGCAGGCCACCGAAGGCTGGGCCCTCCCCATTCCGCGTCGATTCACGCTTTCGACGCGCGTCACCTTCTAAGGGAGATTTGAAATGATTAAGAAGATCAAAGCTCCCATCCTGGCTGTTGCGGCAGTGTTCACGTTGACGGGTTGCAACCTGCTCGACGTGGACAACCCGAACAGCCTGGTTGAGGAGGACATTCAACGAGAGGCCGCCGCCAATGGTGTGGCCAATGGCTCACTTCGACTCGCCAGTACGGCGATTGCCGACGTGTGGGAAGGTCCTGCAGTCGTGAGTGATGAGCTGTATTGGACTGGTTCGCGTGATGCCTGGGGTCAGCTCGACCAGGGCTTCATCGACGATCCTTACAACGAGTTCACCGATGGTGCGTTCCCGGGCTTCGGGCAGGCCGTCTGGATGGCTCGTGAAGCCGTAACGATTCTCCAGGGCCACGTCGGTAACAACCCGGGTGATGACGATTTCGCCCGTGATTTGGCGCGTGCTCAGATGTTCCGTGGCATGGTGCTGACGGTTACCGGAGAATCGCAGGACGACATGACGTTCTCGGATAAGCAAGAGGACGGTGCACCGGTTGGTCCTGCCGGTATGTCGGGCGTTTTGGACCAGGCGATTGCCGAGCTGGATGCGGCTGTGTCTGGGTTCTCGACGCTTGGTGAGGCGGACCTGGCCACTACCGCGACGGCGATCCGTGCGCGGGCGAAGATGTCCCGAGCGATCTGGGACGTTCTGAACCCCACGGCTACGGTAGGTACGGCGCTCGCGATGGCCGCGGCGCGTACCGATGCAGAGACGGTCCTTGCGGCAGTAGGTGGCTCGGACTGGAAGTACAACCTCACCTTCTCTTCGGCTTCGGCTGCGAACCCCATGGTTTCGAATGTCAACAACCGAGGTGAGAACCAGTGGGATGAGTCATTGGTGGAGAACACCGGGCCCGGAGCCTCGGGTCGTACGGGTGTTGTAACGCTCGAGGATCCGGTAACTGGTGCTCCAGATCTGGCGGTTGCCGCTGCGCTCGTGCAGTGGGGATCCGACCAGTACGGTCCGGTCTCGATCGCGACCGAGCGTCTGATGCGGCTGATCGTGGCCGAAGATGCGCTCGCCGGTGGCGACACGGGCGAGTTCGAAGCGCAGATCAATGCGATCCGTGATTTGGATAACGCGGATGCTGCCTATGATTACGCGTTTGCTGCCGGAAACGAGGTGGAGGCGCTCACGCACCACCGCCGCGTAAACACCCTGTTCATGGGGCTCCGGATGCAGGACATGTACCGGTGGGGGCTCACGCTGGATAAGTGGGACCCTCAGTCGGCGGCTCTGACGGCGCCGGGTACGATGCTTCCGATTACGATTGTGGAGTGCCGTGCGAACACGACAATCGGTGAAGCCAACTGCTGATCGGTTGTGGCGGGAAACAGCGTTAGGATTCCGCTGTAAGAGAAGGCGGGCGCATCCGTACTAGGTACGGGTGCGCTCCGCCTTCTTTTTCGTTCTAGCTAACTCGTTACATTCCGCGGCATGAAGCCATTCAAGACAATATTCGGATTCCTCCTCCTCGGTTCGTCCGCGCTCGCGGCGTGTGAGGTGTTTGAGGACCAGACGCCCGAGTTCATTTCCTTCGCGATGGCCGGTACAGCTGGCGCGACGGTCCAGGTGATCTACTCCAAGGCGTTCGTAGCTGGAGTAGACGAGGTCGGTACAACCCGAGTCGAGGTGTTTGCGTCGGACACCGTGATTCACACCCTTCCGATCGATACCGTGATCGACGTGCGCATCGATCGACGCCTCTTCATTCAGGGGGAGGTGTCACCGTTCGACACGCTCGCCGTGGACGTTGAAATTGACGTGGATGGCCGCTCGATCTTCGACGGCAGAGGAGATCTCTTTCCGGATCTGCCGTGGCGATTCCTGTACCAGTTCAACAGCCTGTTCACGGACGATATCGAGGTCATCATTTGATGCGCGTGTCACGCATGGGTCTCGCACTGCTGCTGGGCTTCGCCGCCTCGTCCTGCTACACCTACACCCCAGTGGAGAGTCCGGCGGTTGGGTCCTCGATCCGGGTCCACGTGCCGGTCACGAATGCTCTTCGTGATGCGAATCAGGCACCGGAGACGGCTGCCGTGGAGGGAGAGGTCGTCTCGGTGGGCGATACCCTGGCGTTAGCCACGGAGCGGAGGCAGGAATATGGCGCCTACCGAGAGGTGATTCAGTATGACACCCTCCGGGTCGGCATGGACCGGCCCACTCTCATCGAGGTGCGGGCCTTCTCGTCGCAGAAGAGTATCTTGTTGGGCACCGTGATCGCTGCTGGGGTAACGTTCGCGGCCCTCGCCGCATTCAACGCCGGCAATGATGGTAGTAGCGGTCAGGACACGGGGCCTGGTCCGGGGCCCACGCCGGCAGTGGTCGCATCACCATCCATTATTTCGGCGATCCTCGGTCTCTTCGGTAATTAGCTGCGGTGGAGCCCCTCCTACGAGCCATGGATGGACCGCCTGGCTCTGGTTCATGCCCGCGTGGTCGATGAGCCAGATGTCGCCAAGCGCCGGACCACGCAGTTCACCCAAATCCCAACCGTGACTCTCATGCGAAATCAGCTACGCATCCTGGTATCCGGCGCCGTAGCGCTGGGCACGTTAGCCCTCTCGATGCCCGAGCCGGTGTCGGGCCAGCAGTTCGACGAAGGCCTTTTCGACATGTTGTCGTGGACCAACGCCGGCATTCCGCGCGGTGGCCGCTCGACTGGAGTCGCGGGCAGTGATGCGCGGCCGCTCGAGTACTATTTCGGTGCAGTGGGTGGTGGGCTCTGGAAGACTACGGACGGTGGGTCGAACTGGACCCCGGTAACCGACGGACAGATCACGTCTTCTTCGGTAGGGGCTGTTGCCGTCTGTGAAACCGATCCTGACGTCGTCTATATCGGCACCGGAGAAACACAGCTGCGCGGGAACGTCATGCAGGGTGATGGCGTCTACAAATCGGTCGACGCTGGACAGACGTGGGAGCACCTGGGTCTGGTCGAGAGTCAGAACATCGCGCGCATCCGCATTCATCCCGACAACTGTGACGTGGCCTGGGTGGCCGCCTTCGGCCAGCACTCCGCCGAGAATCCGGAACGTGGAGTCTTCAAGACGACGGACGGTGGAGAGAACTGGGAGCGGACGCTCTTCAAGAGCGACAAGGCCGGCGCGACCGATCTCGTGGTGGACCCGAACGACCCCGACGTGTTGTATGCGTCGATCTGGGAGGCGTGGCGGAAGAGCTGGGGCATGAGCTCCGGTGGCTTCGACTCGGGCGTGTGGAAGTCGACGGACGGGGGCGAGA
>JAKMDG010000532.1 GCA_022428035.1 Longimicrobiales bacterium | reverse complement strand
GGTCCGTACCAGTCCCGACGCCTCAGCAGGGTCCGCTCGAACGAGATATTCGCCCGGATTGAGACCCTCCACGACATAAGATCCGTCGACCGCCGTCGTCGCCGAGGCGCGAAGCCGTGTTCGCGTGGTTGCCTCCCAGAGATCGAGATCGATTCCGGCGATCGGAGATCCCTCTCCGTCCGAGACGACCCCCGCGATGGTTCCTGCCGTCTGCAACGTGAAGTCCACCCCGGCGTGAACACCTCCGGCCTCCACGAGCAGGGGGGTGGCGAGGCCCAGGGCGTCCGTATCTCCGTTGAAGCGTTCCGCCAACCCCGTCGCCGCCATCGGGTCTGCCCGGAGGGTGTACGCTCCTGGCGGCAGAGGCCCCAGGAGATAGTCGCCCGTAGGCGTCGTGTCCGCGTCGTAGAGAGCGATGCGGCTGCCCGTCGAATCGAAGACGTCGAGATCGACTCCAGCCAGCGGTTGCCCGCTGACGTCGCGGATGGTCCCGGAGACGACGCCACCACGGACAATCGATACACCGAGTCCTGTCGTGATCTGGCCGGCCGACACGGTGATCAGTGCACCTTCGGGGCCGCTCGGACTCTGACCGTAGAACCTTCGGGCGTAACCCGATTCGAGGGCCGGGTCGACCAGGAGACGGTATTGGCCGACGGGCAGGACCCCCACCTCGAACTGGCCCGTCGCGTCCGTTCGGCCTCCGATCGTCATGCGGGCGCCCGACGCATCGAAGAGATCGAGGTCGACGTTCGCCTGAGGCCCGAAATGATCTTCCGCCGTGACCTCGCCCGATAGCGCTCCGCCTTCTTCAAGCGTGATCGTGAGTCCTTCGAGGGCGCTCGTGGAGACGTTGATGGGTGTCGCCCCCGTCTCATTCAGTACGTCGCCGAAATACGCCCTCACGTAGAACTGCCCGAGAGCGAGGCTCGGATCCGCCCTGAGCAGATACTCCCCCGGTGGCAGCGCCCCGATCGAGAAATCGCCCAGCGAGTCTGTACGACCCGGATAAGCACTGAGGAAATCTCCCGAAGCGGAGAAGACGTCGAGATCAATCTGGCCGAGACCCATGCCCGCTGCGTTCTCGACGCGTCCGCGAATCGTGACGCCACGAGGCAGGAAGATCGAAAGCCCCTCGAGCTCGCCTCCATCTTCCACGACGAGTGGGCTCGCCATGGAGCGAATGGCGGTCCCGCCGAAATAGGTCGCGCCGTAGCCCTGGGAAGCGGTCGGATCCGCCCGAAGGACGTACTGCCCGCCCGTGGGAAGCGTCACCTCGAAAGATCCGTCCTCAGCGGTTCGTCCACCCTGAAGCGAAATGCTCGCCCCGGTCACCGCGTCATACGCATCGAGATCGATGCCGCCGAGCCCTTCGAAGGTCGAGGCGTCGCGAACTACACCCGAGAGCGTTTGGGCCCAGGCTCCGGTCGCGAGCAGAGAAACCAGAATCAGGAACGTGAAAAAGATTACGAATCGGAGCCGGGGCAACGACAAAGGTGCATCGCATGCGAAGTCCCTTCGCGAATGGAGTGCATTTCGGCTTCGCATTCTTACCCGCACCGCTCTGGGCGCCTCTCACCGGATCGAATCCAATCGAAGCGCACGATTCAAAAGAGTTCGCAAGTCGCTGGGAATCACGATCTTCGTCGATGGATGGACGCCGCACCTTAAACGGAAACGCCTTCCGGTCAACGTCTTCTTTCATCACCGCGTTGTCTTTACTTCATGGTTGCCGGTCAGTGATGCCCGAAAGTCTTTGAACCCACGAAGAGCGTCACGCCCGGCCATATCGAGGCACTCATCGTACGTACCTCGCCAAGCGTCATGGCGGCGAATCAGTCCTTTGACACGAAGGTTCGGCCGACTCCAGGTCGACCGTTTTCTGGTCGTCTTCATCCTCGCGGGAATCGCAAAGCACGATGGGTCCCATTGACATGCAAATCTCCTCGCGGAGAACAGCACGCTCTCGTGCCTATTTACTGCGCCTGAATCGCCGCGGACTGAAGAATCTCTGCGTCCTCTCAGTCGCCGGAATATCCGTAGCCGTAGGATTCACAGGTGCTCCGAAAGCACAGGAAATTCAGGACGTCGGCTCCGTCCGGCAGATGAGCGTCGGCCTGTCTG
>JAKMDG010000124.1 GCA_022428035.1 Longimicrobiales bacterium | reverse complement strand
GCGCAGACCACACCGCGAGTAATCGCTCTTCGTCCGGAAGCAGATAGCCGATGTGGGTCGCCAGAAGGCCTGTCGATGTGACCGCAGCGTCCATCACCTTCAGCTTCGGCGCGTCGCGCCACGCCGTCCACCACGACAGTGGATTCCATTTCGAATAGTCGAGCTGGGCATACCCGACGACGACCAGCCGCCCGAAGTTCGCGAGCCGTCCGTTGCAGGCGCGGAACACATCACCTCCGACGACTTCGAGTACGACGTCGAGTTGGCGATCGGCCGTTACTCGGTCGAACATCTGCTCGAAGTCGGAAGCTCGGTAGTTCACCGTGTGGGCGGCTCCGAGTGAACGCGCCAGCGCCAGCTTCTCATCGGCCCCAGCCAGGGCGACCACATCGCATCCGAACGCTGCCGCGATCTGCACCGCTGCGGTCCCGACTCCGCCGCCGGCCGCTGTGATGGCTACCCGGTCGCTCGACCGAAGGCGTGCCATTTCCATCAACGCGACCCACGCCGTCATGAAGTTCACGCCGAAGGCTGCGGCCTCGTCCATCGAGAAGTCGTCCGGGACCGGCAGCGCACGATTGGCTGTCACACAGACCCGTTCCGCGTACCCACCGTACTGCATCCCGCAGAGAACACGCTCACCGATCTGGCGTCCCTGGACCGCCTCACCCATCGCCTCGATCCGGCCAGCGACCTCCATCCCGGGGATGTAGGGTCGCTCGGGTGCCCAGCCGTAGAGTCCTTTTCTGGACAGCACCTCAGCGTAGTTGATGCCGATGGTTTCGACGCGAATCAGAACGTCGTCAGGGCCGGGCTCAGGGTCGGGCACACCCATCAAAGAAAGCACGTCCGGAGCTCCGGTCCGGTTCAGGGTCCAGGCGCGCATCGACTAGTTGCTCGGTGCCCCGTTACGGACCCACGCCCGCACGATGTCGGTGTCCGGCGTGTCCATCTTTACACCGTGAGCGTTACACAACGCCGGCTCCGTGAACCCGAAGCCAGCGTTGCGAAGCAACAGGCTCAGGTTCTCCGCGGAGGAACCGCCCACCGGACTGATCCGAACAAACCCGGCGCAACTCTGCGCGCTGACGTTTCTCAAGACGGTCCAGTTCTGGATGTCGTCACCACTCAACGTGAGTCCACCCAACCCCCCATCCCCATGACATCCCAGACACCCCGACCAGATCGGGTCCACGTGGGTCGGGTAAGAATACCTCGCAGTGCCCTCGAACGTCGTGAACGCCCCTGAACCGGAGACCGTAGCAGTGAGCACGTTAGGGAACGTTCCGTCGTTCTCAAGCAGTGCACTGCCCACGATAACGGTCCACGACGTAGATGCGGACCCGCCGACAGTCACAACAGATGTGTTCCCGACAGCCCCGCCATTGTCTGGACTAAAGTTCACCGTAGCTCCGGTCACGACGTTTCCGAAGGCATCCGTTACGGTGACCGTCGGCTGATTGTTCACCATGGAACCAGTCACGGCCGTCTGGTTGTTTCCAGAGGCGACCGAGATCTGTGTCGGCGCACCTGTTGTCGCTGTCGCGGTGAAGACGACCGGCTCCCCGGTCAGCCCCGTCCCGGTCGTCGCCGAGAGCGTGTTGTTGTTCGTGCCTGCCGCGGTACCGAGCGTCCATGAGGTCACCGAAGCATCGCCACTGCTATCCGTTCCGATCGCGCCAGTCGGGCTCACCGATCCTCCACCCGCCGTCACCGAGAAGGTCACCGCCGCGGTCGAGACTGCGTTCCCATACTGATCCGTGACCCGTACAGTCGGGACCGTGAGCACCGTCGTGTTCACAGTGGCCGACTGGTCGTTTCCATCCTGAAGTGCGATCTGCGTCGCCGCACCCGCGACCGCCGTCGCCGTGAACGTCTCGACAAGGCCACCAACGGAAGCGGTCGCCGCCTGTGCGCCCGCGATCGTGCCAAGAACCCGCGTCGCGACCGCAATGCCGCTGGGGTCCGACTGCGAGCTGTTCGTGATCGAGCCACCCGTCGCACCCCAGCTCACGATGACTCCGGGAGCCGGGTTGCCGTTGGCGTCTTCGACGAGCACGGAGTACGGCTAGGCGAGCGTCTCGCCGACGGGACGCCATGGGATCGAGAGCGAGCACAACTGTGCACTGTTGATGGCGGCCGATACTGAGCGACGCGACATCCTCAAGGTCGAAGGTCTGGTCCTCCCCATCGAGGACGACGTCGACGTATGTGTGGCTGAAGGTGCTC
>JAKMDG010000096.1 GCA_022428035.1 Longimicrobiales bacterium | reverse complement strand
ACGCCCCGAAACTGCTTCGACCACCGACCCTCTCCGACATCGAGGCCGCGCGCGGACGGATTGCAGACGCAGCCCTCCGCACGCCCCTGGTCCGGCTCGACGGACACGGCCGCAACGGCGGAGGGATCTGGCTGAAGCTCGAGTGTCTCCAGCCGATCGGGTCATTCAAGATCCGCGGCGCGGCGAATGCGATCGGCCTCGCGCGTCCGGAGCAGCTCGAGCGCGGTGTCTACACGGCGAGCGCGGGTAACATGGCCCAGGGCGTTGCCTTCGCGGCACGACGACTCGGTCTGCCGTGTCGCGTCATCGTACCGGACGCAGCCCCCAGGGCGAAGATCGAGGCCATAAAAGGGCTGGGCGGCGACGTCGTTGCCGTACCGTACGACGAATGGTGGCAGGTGCTCGTGGAGCACGGCCACCCATCCGAGTCCGGCTTCTTCGTGCACCCGGTGAGCGACCCGCACGTGATCGCGGGGAATGGCACAGTAGCACTCGAGATCCTGGAAGAGCTCCCGGAGGTCGAGGCCATCGTTGCCCCCTACGGTGGTGGTGGCCTCAGTTGTGGCATCGCATCTGCGATACACGGTCGAGGTGCGCCGGTGAAGGTGTTCGCGTCGGAGGTCGAGACCGCTGCACCATTTTCGGCATCACTCGCGGCGGGCAAAGCCGTAACCGTGGACCGCACACCAACCTTCGTTGATGGCATCGGAGGAAGTAGTGTACTCGCGGACATGTGGCCGCTCGCCCACGAGCTACTCGACGGCGCCCTGGTCGTGACGATCGACCACATCTGCGAGGCGATTCGCACGCTGGCTCTTCAGGCGCACGTGATTGCGGAGGGAGCCGGGGCCAGCTCGGTGGCCGCCGCCATCCAGCATCTCC
Organism: Longimicrobiales bacterium; assembly: GCA_022428035.1. Taxonomy (GTDB): domain Bacteria; phylum Gemmatimonadota; class Gemmatimonadetes; order Longimicrobiales; family Gaopeijiaceae; genus UBA2589. The sequence continues at coordinate 5,227 of JAKMDG010000096.1, read as the reverse complement.
CGGACGACCAGCGAATCGTCGCCGTCATCTCGGGCGGGAACATCGACGTAGACGTGCTCAGCAGGATCCTGGCGGGCGACCCACACCTCTGACGCCCTGCGCTACTCCCTCCCAAGAGGCTTCGATCAGTCCTCGAACGCACGGACCTGTTTCAACTGTTCGACGGCTGGCCGTTGCGACAGGCCAACCTGCTCTTTCGACCACTCGGCCAGGGGTGAAGAGGTCTTCCCGTAGGGATCACGACTCGCACGGCAGATATCAGAAAAATCGCAAAAGCTGCAGTCGTCCGGATCATCCGTCGGGACGAAGTGGCCCCGGGCGACCCCATCCATCAGGAGTTCGAGCAGCGCCTCGACCCCGGCCAGCTTCGCACGATCATACGTGAAGGTCTGGTTCTGCCCCTTCCTCGTGGGGAAGTGGTACTGCCCATCGACGACGTCTCCACCGAGTCGTTGCTCTGCCGCTCGCGCGTAGATGGCGTGCTGCAGACGCCGACCACCATCGAACGCGTCGCTTCCATAGCCGAAGGCACCTCCGGTCTTGTAGTCGATCACATGCAGACCCGCGAGATCCTCATCCACCCGGTCGATCGCCCCACGGAGTCGGAGTCGCCCCCCCTCCAGTTCAATCGTCACAGGCTCATCGTCGTTGAGTCCGAACGTCATCTCGAAGGCCACGGTCTTGGGGCTGTCACGTCGGATCATGCGTACGAAGGAGCGCACGTCATCACTCAGAGCCGCGGTCTCCCGTCGGAGCGTACCCTCACCGGGGATCGGAACCTCGTCCCTCAGAAGCTGGATTTGCTCCGAGAGGATCTCGAGCGCACGCGCCTCGAATGCCGATTCATCCGGCTTGATTCCGTCCACCAGAGTGGTCCGCATGGTTGCTTCGAAGACATCATGGAGAAGACTTCCACGCACCCGATGATCGAGCCACACGTCGGGATCCAGCTCCGGGTCATCCGGCGGATAGATTCGCAGGATCGAGCTGTGGAGATAACGCAGGGGACACCGGCCCAGCGCCTCGAGCCGGCTCGCCGACAGGACAGCACCCTCGTCCGTTCGAGGATCGAGCTCCTCCGGACGGGGTTCGATTACGCCATGTACGGGGCCCGGGTCACCGGCGACACGTTCATGCGCAGCCGTCAGCCCGGCATCGAGTTCGGGAAATGAAGCTCGTACCGCACCGACGCCCTGCTTCATGACCGCACCGGTGCCGAGCGCCAACATCCAGACGTCGTCTCCGTCGAGTGCCGGACGCCCGCGCCGGGGAATCGCACTGATCGCTCGACTCAACTCATCGTGTAGATCCTGAAACGTCAGAGATGCGTCTCCGCGAGCCAGCCGCAGCGCTTGCAGCAGCACGGATGACGGCCCGACGGTGCGAGCCTCCGTGGCTTGCCAGGCACCGAAACTCAGCGTGACGTCGCCGTGAAGGCGAGCGAAGAAGGCCGCAAATCGAAACACCTTCTCCCGCAGGAGTTCGGCCGAGGTGGGAAGGTCACTGCCCAGGACTCGACGATCACTGTCGAGCAGCACCGCGTCCTGACCCACTCCGCCCGGCATGCGCTCGGCGTCGAGCCCGACAACGAACACCGCCTCACGCCCCGAATATCCTCCGTGCTCGAGGTCGCTGAGATGCAGGGCTCCCCCAGTCGACGACCAGGGCGCCCCCACGCCATCCGGATCATCACCGACGATCTCGGGCCTCACACGCAACTCCAGGTGACGGCGCAGAATCGAGACGGCAGCACGAAACTCGGTCCGGCGATTCAGCGTCGCCTCGATGCGTTCGAGAATGCGGCCCACCTCTTCGCGTGCACCTCGATCGGGCCCACGACCCCTGGGCACTCGCCGCAGGAATGCCCTCAGTCCTCGCGCGATCTCAGCCGGTGAGACGGGGTCACCCCCCTCGCCCATGCGATCGGGAACGGCGGGTGTCGCCTTCAGCGCCGGGAAGAGAATGGAGCGAAGCGCCTCGAGTTCAGCCTGCGTTCGATCGCGACGTCGCTCGAAGTTCCCCTCGGGCTCCCGGCGATTCGGCTCCATGCGGTCGACACCCTTGAGCGCCTCACGGATCTGAGAGCGATACCGCTTTCGACCCCAGCCGATGCGCAGGCTCCGAAAGCGTCGAGCCAGTGCCGCGGGCGCATGCTTACCGCGCGTCCTCGGAGCCCGGAGGTCCCCCGCCTCGAGAAGGCGACGGATCGGTGCAGCCTGAAAGCCTTCTTCAATCCAGTCGAGGTATGCCTGCACGACTCGTCCGGTGCGAGTCCGTTCGACCGGCAGACCCACTGCGTAGGTCACGGGGATCTCGAGGCGAGCCGCGATCGCATGGAGCGCCGAGCCGTACGCCGTCCCGTCGGTTGCTACGATCTCCACCTGATCCCACGCCAGCCCTCGCTCTACGACACGCCGTAGCACCTCCCGGAGCTCGGCATCGATCGATGCGGCACAGAAGAAGTCCAGCCCGGCCGCGTCGTCCCGTTCATCAGGCTTGTACAGGTGCGAGCCGAACGACGGATCTCCGCATTTCCCCCAGAGAAGCGACGTCGGCGCGTCGAGCCCGAGCACGGGGTCCGTCTCGAGCACGCGCCCTCCACGCGCAGCAAGGGCCGAGACGAACTCGCCCGAAAGACCTCGCATGGAGAGGCCGGGGACAAGCAACAGCTGATCCGCCTCGAGGACCGGAGGCAGCTGCGCTCCTTCGTGCTCGAGATGTGCCAGGGCCAGTCGCAGCAGAGTGGCGGCATCTGCCCGGTGCCGTGCCGCCAGGAGTCGCTCGTATCTCTGAAGCACCCGGATCAGGAAGAGTTTCTTCTCCCACTGCCCGAACCGGGCATCATCGAGCTCACGAGGACCGATCCCCGCGAGGCGCAGCGCGAGAATCGCTCCGTGTACCCGCTCTCGAAATCCGACGCCCTCGGAGAGTTCACCCAGAACGCCCTCCTCTGCCGCCAGCGCTGAATCCAGCGCACGGTCCAGTAGAGCCTGTTGCTCGAAGCGATCCATGACATCGAGACGTGCGTCGTCCAGGCCGCGCTGCGCGAGCTTTTGGGAGAGTCGCTGGGGCGTCACCACCTCGAAGCCCACCCAGCCATCACCCACCAGCGCCAGTCGACGCAGAAGCTCTCGACCTGCAGCATGGCTGGGGGCGACCAGTAGCTTGCGGGTGAGTCGGTGCCGGCGAGACGCCCCGGCGAGGGACTCGACGAGACGAGGTGCCACGGTTGTCGTGTCGGTCATGCCCTCTTGTGATCGCTGCTCCGATCGGACAGCCCAAGATACGGTCGCCGCAGGTCGGGGGGGAGAGGCCGTGGCGCCGGGTGCACGGCGACCCTAGGCTGTCGACAACGCATCGCCAAACCACGTGAGCATCTCATGATCCGACACACCCTCTCCCCGGCTCTGGCGGCCACGCTCCTGCTCGCCGTCGCCGTGACCCTCGCCCCCACGACGTCGGTTGACGCTCAGACATACTGGCCCGGAACGCATCTCGACTGGGAACGTCGTGATCCGGCCGCTGCCGGCTTCGACGCGATGCGGCTAGGGGAAGCCGTGCAGGCTGCCATCGCTGCGGAATCGACGTCTCCGCGGGACCTCAGCCTCAACCATGACATGACCTTTGGGCGGGAGCCGAGGGGAGAGGCGATCGGACCCTTCACGGTACGCGCGCCCCAGAGTGGCGTGATTGTTCACAAGGGATACATCGTGGCCGAGTGGGGCGATCCGGAGAAGGTCGACAACACCTTCAGCGTCGCAAAGAGCTTCCTGTCGACCACCGTAGGGTTGGCATGGGATCGGGGCCTGATCCGCAGCGTCGACGATCGCGTGCGCTCGTACATGCCTCCGATCGTTCTGGAGCCCGGCGATGGTGAACCCGGTGACCAGGACGGACGGCGCCCGAAGCTCCTGTTCGAATCAGACAACAACCGGAAGATCACGTGGGACCACCTCCTGCGTCAGACGAGTGACTGGGAGGGAACACTCTGGGGAAAGCCGGAGTGGGCCGATCGTCCCGATCAGGACCGCTCGACATGGCTGACGCGTCCTCGTGTGGAGCCCGGCACCGTCTACGAGTACAACGACACTCGTGTGAATCTGCTCGCACTCGCTGCGACCAGCGTCTGGCGCCAGCCGCTCCCCGAGGTGCTCCGTGAGCACGTGATGGATCCCATTGGGGCGTCACCCACCTGGCGGTGGCACGGCTACGAGAACTCCTGGTTCACGATGGATGGCACAATGGTCCAGGCGCCGAGCGGGGGGAGTCACTGGGGCGGCGGCATGCTCATCAACGCCTTCGACCTGGCACGCTTCGGGCTGCTCACCATGCACAAAGGGATGTGGAACGATCAGCGTATCATCTCTGAAGAGTGGATCGACATGTCCACGACCGGGGGAGCTGTGAACGAGGGCTACGGCTTCATGAACTTCATGCTGAACCCGAACGGCGAGCGGTATTCCAACGCACCGGAGCACACATGGACGCACTCAGGCGCGGGATCCAACCTCGTCTACGTCGATCCCGCGAACGAGCTCGTTGTGGTCGCACGCTGGATTCGTGGGAACCAGTTCAACGAGGTTCTTGGGCTGATCTTCGAGGCGATGGGAGAGATGGCCACGACGAACTGAGAGACCCCTGAGGGCCGATGCGGTCGTCACACCTGCGGTGTCTCGCTCGTAGTACAAATAGCCACGCCGTCGCGCCATCGGCATGCTCGAGCGCAGTATCTCGTGAAACGGACCTGAAGAGGGGGCTGCGAGGATGAGGAAATGGAGACCGTTCATTGTGCGCGGAGCCGCGTCGATCGTCGTGCTCGTCTCGAGTACTGCGTGTTACGAGGGCGACCCGTCAGGTCCGATCGCCTGTACCGCACAGTTCGTGTATGGCCTGGCGGTCACGGTACGTGACCAGTCGACCGCACTCCCGAAGGCCGAAGACGCCACGCTGACGCTGCGTGACGGTGCGCACGTGGAAGTGGTCACGGATTCGTGGGACGGCACGACACTGGTCGGCGCCGGAGAACGGCCGGGCACCTACGATGTGACCGTAGAACATCCCGGCTATGAGACCTGGATCCGTGCCGGTGTGGAAATCACCGAGGACGAATGTCACGTCATACCGGTGACGATCACGGCCGACTTGATCCCGGTTCCGTGACCACAGGCGGATGCCGAGTACCGGTTCGCCCCTCCCGGGAGCCGATCAGCGAAAAGGGCCGGCGGAT
>JAKMDG010000086.1 GCA_022428035.1 Longimicrobiales bacterium | reverse complement strand
GGATCGCTCGCCGTTACCGCGTCACCATCGATGAGATTTTGCGGGTCAACCCGCGTGTGGACCGCAACCGTATCGTCGCTGGCCAGTGGCTCGAGATCCCGTCGCCGGGTGGTCGCTGAGGCGCGAGCCTTCAGCTACCCCTCGGCTGCGATGGAGTCAGACGCCAGCGGTGCCTCGGCCCGTCGCCGACCGAAGTCGACGGCGTAACTCGACGACAGACATCGAATCGATCGTACGGACCGCCGAACGCTCGCTGTTCCAGCGGATATCCGTGAGTTCGACTCGCTGACCGTCCTCCGCCTCCATGACGAGGTGGTAGCGTCCTTTGTAGTCGGGCGTCTCCTCCGTCGCGGCGGTTGCAGACCAGGACCGACCATCGGCATCGGCGAACTCTCTCATACTTGGTTCCAGCGTCGGGGGTTGATGCGGTGCGGGCGTCGACTGCAGCGACGACCCCGTCGCCACCAACGCTATCACGGAGGTGACATTCGTCAAGGAATCGGCTGAGGAGCAGGTCGAACATGGGACCTGCTCGATCTTCGACTCTGGATCCCGGCGCACGTCGGATTCTTCTCCATGCCCAGAGTGATACCCCGTCTCGGTAACCGGTTCGGGAGCCGTCTTTCCAGGTTACATTCGCGCGTCACGGAAGCAGAACGTTGAGACGACCGGAGCCTGATGTCGCGTAAGGGAGACGTCGCCACCGATCTTGGGCTCGTCGCGCTGGCGGCCATTTGGGGCGTAAACTTCTCGGTGGTCAAGATCGTCCTGGACGAGATTGAACCGCTCGCCTTCAACGCGCTCCGATTTCCATTGGCGGCCGCGGTTCTGGGGTGGATCGTGTGGCGGGGCTCGGAAGATCTCTTTCCGCGTGCTGAGGACGTACCGCGCCTCCTGTTCCTCGGAGCGCTGGGAAACGTCCTCTATCAGCTGACCTTCATCATCGGCATCAACTGGACCTTCGCAGGGAACGCTAGTCTGCTCTTGTCCACTACTCCGGTGTGGACGGTGATTCTGTCCGTAGTGGCCGGACACGAAGAGTCGAATCGCTGGGTCAACATCGGGGTGCTCGGTACTCTCCTAGGCATGGTCCTGGTGGTGATCGGGAGTGGACAGGAACTTTCGCTCGGGTCAGAGACGCTCCGCGGCGATCTCCTCATGATCGTGGGCTCCATCCTCTGGTCCACCTACACTGTCGTCGGCAAGACACCTGTAGGCCGTTACGGAGCCCTTCGAGTGACCACGTGGACCCTGTGGGCCGGAACGCCAATTCTGGTTGCCCTCGGGCTCCCTGCTCTTCTGCGAATGGACTTCACATCCGTCAGCATGGGTTCATGGGTGGGCCTCGTGTACGCAGGCCTCTTCGCAATCGCCCTGGCGTACGTGCTGTGGTACCGTGGCGTCCAGACGCTAGGGAACAGCCGTACGGCCGTGTACTCCAACCTCGTACCCGTGTGGGCACTCATCACCGCTTGGATCTGGCTGGGCGAGCAGCCAGAGGGACTTCAGTTGGTCGGGGCGGCCAGCATCCTCGTCAGTCTGACGATCGCTCGCTTGGGTCAGTCAACGGCGGGCCCGAGATCTTCTGATGTGAGGCCGGAGGCGGAGCGGAGTTGACCCCGGTGAAGGATCTCCGGGAACTCGTAGTAGAGCACGCCGTTGTTCGAGATTTCGGACCGCACGCGGAAGCCGTCGTCGAGCGAGATCAGGATCTTCTCCGCGTCCTGGAGGGAAAGATTCAGGTCCGCTGCGACCTCCGTCACCGTAAGACGACCGCCCTTCGAGTCGGCCAGCTTGAGGATCTTCCGTTGCACACCGTGCATGATCGCCTTCTTCCGCTCCATCAGGCCCTGCCAGCCCCAGTAGAACGTGAGAGATCCTCCGCCGCCCACGACTGATCCGACAGCGACCGCAGCCATCTCCCATTGGACGAAACCAAGCAGGACGAGAAGGCTCGCCATGAGAACCATCCCTGTGCCCAGAACTCGCCGCTTGAGGCCAGCGCTGGGAAGCTTCTCGTCAGGCTCTGCTTCCACGAAGCGCCGCTCCGGCTCAGGTCCAGTCGCGGTGAGCGCTCGAGATGCGTTCTCCCATCCCAAGCCACATCGTGGACACACGAGATGCTTGCGACGGGCAAGCCAGTAGACGAGTCCGCCAAACCCATAGGTGAAGAGCGACGCACCGACGAGAAGTCCGACGTGACCCGCCCGCCGGAAGTACGGCATCCCCTCACCCTGATAAGAGCACCGGGGG
>JAKMDG010000077.1 GCA_022428035.1 Longimicrobiales bacterium | reverse complement strand
GTCCACCGCGTACGCGGTGGACCGTGTCCACCATGTCCTCAGGCGTCGGGATTTCATCCACTCCACCCTCTTCCGACCCTTCGAGCACACCGATCTCTGCCATTCGATCCAGAAGTGCACGCTGGATCGTGGGCGCGTCGGCCTCGCTCATTACACCGACGCTGACAGCGCGGTCGAGCACGCTACGCAGGAGACGCTCAAACGACATGAGCTGCAGGATCGACATGAAGCGGGCGCCGGCACTGGGAGCGAGCGGGAGCAACGTCTTCGCCTGATCATCGAAGAGATTGTCGGCCGCGGTGATGGTGCCCTTGAAGCAGAAGTTCAGCTCTGTGTAGGCCTGGAGCCGAGCCTCGTCGACCCCCATCGATCCGAAGATCGAGCGAAAGAGGATCAGGAAGAAATACTCCTGGAGGAAGTGCAGCCCCTCCGGAGTGGTCACTTCTTCCGCGCTCGGTATGTGGGGCGACTCCGTACGAAAGCGCTCGTCGATCACCTGCTCCAGATCCTCGTACACCCGTCGAACGGCGTCGGCCTGCGCCTCCATGTCCGGAGCAAGGCGCGACCAGACCCCCTGCTCCGCGAGCAGTTGGACGGACTTCGGTGAGCGGAAGACAGGAGAGAGCGTCATGGCGTTCGGTGCATGGCACACACGGCAAGCAGCCGCGTCGGACCCTTGGAATCTAGCGAGTCAGCGTCGGTTCGTGGGAGGAGGAAGCCTGCCCGGACACCTTCACCCGATCATCTGGCCAGGTGCTCTCCGGCCATGGCCAGACCGTATAGGGTCAGATACGGCTCGATGGCCTCGACAGTCCTCAGATAAGGGCCCATCGTGCTCGCGAACCCTCCGGTGGCGACCACCATGGCGTCGGGGCGACCCCACTCTTCCTTAATTCGGTGCACAATACCGTCCACAGCGTCGATCGCTTGATAGAAGACACCACTCTGAATACACGTCTCCGTGCGGCGACCGATCACGAGATCAGGCGGTTGCAGCTCGACGCGGGGTAGCTTCGCGGTACGCGCAGACAACCACTCGAGGCCAGCCCGAAGGCCGGGCGAGATCACCCCGCCAACGAACGCACCGTCCGCCGTGATGCAATCGAAGGTCGTGGCCGTGCCGAGATCGACCGCGATCGTATCCCGACCGTACATCTCTTTGGCAGCCAGGGTGTTCACGACACGGTCTGCACCCACGGACAGGGGCTCATCTACATCAAGATGGATGGGCAGGTCCGAGTGCGGCCCAACCGCCACGACAGGGGCGCCCGTGATCGTCTCGAGGGTCTTCTTCCAGACGTAATTCACCGACGGAACCACAGAGCCGACGATGCCCCGTTGGATCCGTGATTCGTCCACGCCATCCCCAGCGAGAAACGCGCGGATGAGGGCCGTCATCTCGTCTCCCGTGCGCGGAACGCTCGAGCTGACACGCCAGTCCGCCAGGATCTCGGTCGGTGAGGTGGCGAGGCCCACCACCGTTTCCGTGTTTCCAACGTCCACCACAAGCTGCACAGCTACTCCTCCAATCCAGACATCGGGACAGGGCGCACGCTTCCCGAGCGCACCGACACCACCGAGCTATCGTCCAGTTCCAGCAACAACATGCCATCTCGATCGATTCCGCGCGCAATACCCGCTCCGTACTCCTCGGTCAGAACCTTGCGATCACGCAGCGCATCCCGACCATTGAACGCCTCGAGCGCCACCGCCACGGCATTCGCTGAATCGAGCAGGTCCAGCACTCGACGGGCCAGCAGGCCCGACAGCGTACCAATCGACGGAACAGCGCTCGCATGCTCCGCCAACGACGTGGGCGTGAGCGCAGGTCGATCGGACTCCAGTTCGGCTTTGGACGGGACCCGGGCAAGATTGATCCCTATGCCGGCCACCACCCAGCTAGACCCACGCTCAACCAGAATGCCTCCCAGCTTACGTCCCTCGATTACGAGGTCATTCGGCCACTTCACCAGGACCGATACACCTGATTGCTCCTCCAGAACCTCCGCACACGCGACCCCGATCA
>JAKMDG010000067.1 GCA_022428035.1 Longimicrobiales bacterium | reverse complement strand
ATCCATGGGCATCTCATGAACGATTCGGACGTCTCGTTCACCTCACGTGTCAGTCATGAAAACGATCTTATCGAGCATCTTGAGCGAAAATTCCTTCGCTGTCAAAGGGTGTCGAACATAAAATCGCTCAAAGCGGCACCAATGAACGATTTAGGGCGAGGTAGCACTGAGTCGCTACCAGTCCCGGATGATGTCGCCTGCGTCGGTGAGTCCGGGGTAGGCGCGACCGTCTCGTCGGCGGGTGCTGGCCAGGGACGGATAGGCCCATTCGAAGAGCCGTCGCTTGAAGTCCTCGGGATCCAGTCGGCAGGTCTGGTAAAGGCCGGCTGCAGATCGCTGGCGCGCTGCTTCAAACAGAATGAGGGCGGTGGCCACCGAGACGTTCAGGGAATGAACCATGCCCAGCATGGGGATCATCACCTGTTGGTCTGCAAGGGCGAGCCCCTCAGCGGACACGCCGCGCAATTCGGCGCCCATCATGATCGCCGTCGGTCTCGTGTAGTCGACCTCGCGAAAGTCCACGGAAGCCTCCGAGGGGGGGGCGGCGAGCACGGTAAACCCCTGAGCCTTGACGTGCGTGACCGCGGTGCCGACATCCGTGTGCCGGTTCACCTGTACCCACTTCTTCGTCCCGGCGGACGTTCCGTGGTGCAGATCGAGTCCGCTCGCAGGTGGGACGACATGGACTTCGAGCACCCCCGCCGCATCGCAGTTACGCAGAATTGCGGAGAAATTGTGCGACTTGTTCACCTGGTCCATCAGGACCGTGAGATCCGGCTGCCGTCGGGAGAGGGCTTGCTTGAGCCGCGCAAAGCGTTCCGGCGTCATGGGATGTTGAACGCCCCGTTCTGAGGGCACTCCTCGGACGCGGTCTCTACACGATCATGGGATGAGCCGGCGATGGGTCGGACGTCAGTGCCCACGGCACGGGTGCGGGCACCCTGTGGATCGACTCGCGGACGGGAGAGGCACGGGCTTAAGTCGCACGTCACGTTGAGTGGTGACCGCCTGGAAGTCACAGCGAGTCCATTGAGTGAAAGGGTGAGAAGCCCCAGAATCTATCAAAGCTCTGCCAGCGTGGTGTGGCTGGCCTGAGCACGCGGCGGGCCTGTTCATGATGAGGGAGACAGGGATCTGACGTGCGAGATCGCCCAGACGGCCTTCGGTACTGTCTGCTCAGGCGTGTCTAGCAAGGAAACAGAGTAGCAAGAAGCCAGGTAGAGGATTTAGGGACTACCCTGCCGGGGTGGTGAAATCGGTAAACACAGGGGACTTAAAATCCCCCGGGCTTCGGCCCTTGCGGGTTCAAGTCCCGCCCTCGGCACTATGTGGGACACGCGGCACGGTACGTCTGGCTGACCCGGGCAGCGTAAACGCGCTGGCTTGGAAGGAAGCCCGAATTCTATCGCGACGAGCGCCACTTTCGGGCACATCACATGACCCACATTTTGCGCTTCGCAGATTGAGTCCTACAGACCTCCCAGGAGCACCGCGCGAATGAAGACCCCCCAGACTCCCATGGAATTCGCTCGGAGGGCGCGGGCTCTGTACGGTACTCGGGACGCCGTCGTCGACGGAGAGGTGCGCTGGACGTACGAGGCGTTCTTCGACCGGTGCGATCGGTGGTCCACGGTGCTAGAGCGCTTCGGGATAGGGTCAGGTGATCGTGTCGCGTATATCGCTCCGAATACGCACGCCCACCTGACCGGCTACTACGCTGTCCCGCAGCTGGGTGCCGTGATCGTACCCCTGAATTACCGCCTTCTGCCGTCCGACTGGGTGTACATGCTCAACCACTCTGGAAGCAAGGTGGTGTGCGTGCATGAGGACTATCTGGAGCAGGTAGACTCGGTGCGTGATCAACTGTCCGGGGTGGAGCGCTTCGTGGCCCTCTCCGGCGAGCGATCCGGGTGGGAGTCGTTCGAAGCACTGCTCGCCGAGGCGACCTCGGACTTCACGCGACCTGAAATCTCGGAGGACGACCTGCTCGCGATCAACTACACGAGTGGCACGACCTCCAACCCGAAGGGCGTGATGATCACCCACCGAAACGCGTGGGTGAATGCTGTTGGCACGCTGGTTCACCACCCGATGACACCGGCTGATCGTTATCTCTGGACGCTGCCGATGTTCCACGCGAACGGATGGACTTTCGTCTGGATCGTGACCGCGGTCGGTGGACGGCATGTGTGCACGCCCGACGTTGCCCCGGAAACCATCTTCCCGCTTGCGGCCCGCGAAGGGATCACGATGCTGTGTGCGGCGCCGACCGTGCTCATCATGATCGCGAATGCCCCGGACGCACTCCGGGCAACGGCGCCGAGAGGTGTTCGTGTGCTGACCGCAGGCGCCGCACCTGCGGCACATACGATCGGCCGGGTGGAGGACGAGCTGGGTTGGACCGTCACGCATGTGTACGGGCTCACCGAGACTGCGCCGCTCATCAGCATCTGCGAGATGCGTCCTGAGCACGCCGGCCTCTCGACCGAAGAGCGCGCGCGCCACAAATCACGTCAGGGTGTGGAGATGGTCACGTCGGGTGAACTTCGGGTCGTGGACCAGGCCGGCCATGACGTCCCGTGGGACGGCGAGACCGCGGGAGAGATCATCGTTCGGGGCAATGTGGTGATGGACGGCTATTACAGGGATCCCGAGGCCACCGAGAAGGCGTTCGAGGGCGGATACTTCCACACGGGAGACGCGGCCGTAATCGAGTCGGACGGCTATATGCTCATTCAGGATCGCATCAAGGACGTGATCATCAGCGGGGGGGAAAACATCTCTTCGGTCGAGGTCGAAGGCGTGCTACTCGCCCATCCCTCGATCGAGGAAGTCGCGGTCGTGGGGCTCCCACACGAGAAGTGGGGTGAGGCTCCACACCTCTTTTGTACCTTGCACGACGGCGCCTCGCTCGATTTCGAGGACCTCCGGGTCTTTGCACGGGAGCGCCTCGCGGGCTTCAAGGTGCCCAAGGGGATGACGGTGGTGGATGAGCTTCCAAAGACGGCAACGGGAAAGATCCAGAAGTTCGTACTTCGAGGCGGCTCAGGTGTACACACACAGTGACGGTCGCGTAGCCCCTTCAACCCCGCTCATCATGCTTCGGCGTTTCCGCTTCTTTCCTGCGATCCTGCTCATCACGGCCTGCGCCTCGGGGGGCAGCGCGCCTCCCGTGCCGCGCGCACAACCTGCGACGATGCCGCAGGTCGAGGAGCTGCCTGAGGCACCGGCGACCAGCACGGAATCGGTTGTCGAGCCGAGTACCGAGTCTCCCGTTCCGGAAGCCGCGCCAGACGCATGGCAACTCCTGGACCTGGAGAGGGACGGCGTTCCCGGGGTGAGCTCGGCGCGTACCTACGATGAACTGCTGTCTGATCGCACGCCCAGTCGATCCGTGATCGTGGCCGTCATCGACGGCGGCATCGACACGACCCATGTGGATCTGCGGGAAAACCTCTGGATCAATGAAGACGAGACCGCCGGCAACGGTGTGGACGATGACGGCAACGGCTACGTCGATGACATCTACGGATGGAATTTCCTGGGCGGGACCGAGGGCCGCTCGGTCGGCCACGAAACCCTGGAGGTCACGCGGCTGCATTCGGCGTGCCTGGCCGGTGAGCCGTCCCCGATCGAGAAGAGTTGCCAGGACATAGGTGCCGACTACCGATCCGAGATCGATGAGGTCGTGCAAACGCTGGAGATCCTCGATCAGATCGAGGAGGCGTATGCGTTCGCGCTCCCGATTCTGCGTGGCGTCGGGGCAGGAGAGAATCCAACGCGAGAGAGTGTCGAGCGCATCTCGGCAGTTCGTCCTGACATTTCACAGGCCAAGTCTCTCTTCCTGCAGCTGGCGGACATCCTGCCCGCGGAGGATGTGCCCGATGCGCGAGAAGCGTACGAGGGACTGCGGGACTACGGCCTGAACCTCGAATTCAATCCCCGCCAGGAGATCGTAGGCGATGACCTGTCCGTGGGTATCGAGCGGGGGTACGGGAACTCCGATGTTCACGCGAACGACCCTCGGCACGGCACCCACGTGTCGGGCATCATCGGTGCGGTTCGCGGCAATGCCCTCGGGATTGATGGGATCGCAGCGAACGTGCAGCTCATGGCCCTTCGGGCGGTGCCCGATGGGGACGAGCGTGACAAGGATATCGCCAACGCCATCCGTTACGCCGTCGACAACGGGGCGCACATTATCAACATGAGCTTCGGTAAGGGGTTTTCGCCCCGGAAGTCACTTGTCGACGACGCGGTCCGCTACGCCGACGAGCAGGGCGT
>JAKMDG010000039.1 GCA_022428035.1 Longimicrobiales bacterium | reverse complement strand
GCCCCCGGCCGATACCAGCCTGATTCGTCACGACTACGAGCAGCAAGCCAGCCGCTCTGAGGTCCGATAGCGCCTCAATGGTGCCGGGAAGCAGTTCGACGCCGTCCGGATCGGACAGATAGACTTTTTCCTCGATCATGGTGCCGTCGCGATCGATGAAGACCGCGCGCCGACTCACGTCTGGTCCTCTCGACTCCGCGAGACGGCCTCGATCACGCGAGCCGCGATGACCTCGGCTTCGCCGGGGAGCAGCGTCCGAACGTCCAGCCGCAGCTTGTCGTCGACGAGGCGGCCGACCACGGGCGGTGAGCCTTCTCGGAGTGCGTTCGCCAGCGCCTGGGCGCCCTTCGGCCCCTCCAGCTCAACCGCCCAGGAATCGAGTTCGACGCCCGGGTACGTCCCGCCACCGACAGCACCCTTCGTGGGTACGACCGCGCAGGACACCCCAGCCGCGACGAGCCCTCCGACGACCTTCTCGGCGATGGCCTTCAGCGTATCGCCGTTCATCGAGAGCATACGTAGCGTCGGAATGCGCTCGAGCACCCGTTGCGGATCCAGGTACAGCCTGAGTGTAGCCTCCAGCCCCGCCAGGGTGACCTTGTCCACGCGCAGCGCCCGACAGAGGGGGTTCTTGCGCATACGGCCAATCAACTCGGCCCGGCCCACGATGATGCCCGCCTGCGGTCCGCCCAGGAGCTTGTCGCCCGAGATCACGACGGCGTCGGCACCGGCTGACACAGACGCCTCGGCACGGGGCTCCTCAGGCAGGCCGATGTCCTGGGCGGGCAACATCAGACCCGACCCCAGGTCGTAGACGACAGGGATCCCGTGTCCCGCAGCGATCTCGACCAGCTCGGCAACCGAGGCTTCCTCTGTAAAACCAGTGATACGGAAGTTCGATCGGTGCACCTTAAGGATCGCTTCGGCCTCTCCACTCGCGACGACCTCCTCATAATCGTCACCGCGAGTGCGGTTGGTACTGCCCACTTCGACGAGGGATGCACCCGACCGTTCCACCACCTCGGGAATACGGAATCCACCGCCGATCTCGACGAGTTCACCCCGTGAGACCGCGACGCCGCGGCCCAGACCAACCGTACTCATCGAGAGCACGAGCGCGCCCGCGGCATTGTTCACCACGAGGGCGTCCTCGGCGCCGGTCAGGTCGCACAGTAGTCGGACGCAGTGGGTATACCGTGATCCGCGCACGCCCTGGTCGAGGTCGAACTCCAGGTTCGAGTAGGTCGCGGTGGATCGCATCGCCTCGAGCGCCTCGTCCGCGAGCGGTGCGCGTCCCAGGTTCGTGTGGAGCACGACGCCGGTGGCGTTGATCACACGCCGAAGGCTCGGGACAGCTGCAGCAGTCAGCAGCTTCGCCGCATGCTCGACGTACCAGGTGGCGTCTTCGACCGAGTCCTGCGCCAGTTCATCGCCTCGACCGATCGCTTCCCGCATGAGCGCGACCGATACCCGGAGCGCGTCCACGACCTGACCGCGTCCGGCGTCCGCCATGAGCGAATCGATGTCGGGAGACGCGAGGAGCGCATCCATCGATGGGATCCGGCTCCTCGGGTCGCTCATCTGCGCCCATCCCGGCCGCCGGGCGCGACGGAGCCAGTATCGATCACGACGCCCGTGTCCGCTGTCGCAATGGAGTCGGCCGTCGCAATGGAGTCGCCTGCCAGAATGGAGTCAGCCGCAGCGAGAGAGTCAGCTGCGAGGACAGAGTCAGCTGCGAGGACAGAGTCAGCTGCGGCGACAGAGTCGGCAATCGCCAGGGAGTCGATGACCACCTCCCGTAACAGCGCCGTCTCACCACCCCCCCCCGCCAGACCGAACATGTTCACGACGCCGGATACCGTGACCGTGAACTCTGTTTCGAACGGGATCGGGGCGTCGACCCGAGCGATGAGCCGACGGCCGGGCAGCACGCGCCGTCCGTCCGCGGTCGGCCCGGCTGTCGAACCCTCCAGTCTGGGCAATGTTGGCGGACGGCCGCGGGACGTAAGCGCCTGTGGGCGCACGCCGGGCGCACCGGCGCCGATCTGGGCTACCACCACGGTATCCACTGGCGCGGCCGTATCGGCGGAGGCCACGATGTCATCAGACGTCACGGGCTCCGCAGGCGCGACCTCCAGCGCGGAGTCGCTCGCCAGCGGGCGATCCCCGGCCGCACTGTCCAAAGCAGCCGCTCGGTCGGTCACCGCCCGGGCCTCGGCAGCCGCAACCGAAGCCAGTTCTTCGGCTTCGATGGAGTCGAGAATGGCCAGCGAGTCTTGCACCTCCTCCGCCCACGCGATGTACGCGGTCTCGTGCATCACCTCGACGATCCCGGGTGCGTCAGCCGAATCCGACGAAATCGTGACATCGATTCCGGTGGTCCCCTCCTCGTAGGCGAGGAAGTCATCGAACAGGAGGATCACCGTCGTAGAGTCGAGTACTTCTGTCCCGGTCAGGGTCGCCGCAGACGTGTCCGGCGTGAGAATCGGCAGCTCGAGCAAAACCGTGTCCCCTAACGCGATCGAAAGCGGCGTGAGCCCCTGCACTTCCGTAGAATCGGGCTCCCCGTCTCGGTTCTGGTCCTGGAAGGCCGTCACGTCGAAGGAGCCCCCCGGCAGATACCGGAACGCAAAAATCCCGGCCCGGTCCGCCGTAGAGCGATGAACGAGTGAATCTGACCCGACCGCAACGAGTGCAGCCTGGCTGACCGGTCGTCCCGTGATGCGGTCCCAGACTTCACCTGCGAGCGTCGTGGGCACGAGTTCACCGCCGGTCGAGAAGATCAGCTCGAAAGGGTCGGTGATCGTGTTACCGAACATGTCGGACACGGCGGCATTGAGTGTCACGCGGTACACCAGTCCCGGGCGTAGCCCACCGTCCATCTTCACGGTCAGGGACTGCCGACCGTGTTGCACCCGGTATTCCCC
>JAKMDG010000034.1 GCA_022428035.1 Longimicrobiales bacterium | reverse complement strand
CTCCTGCTGACCCTTCTGAGCGCGACGTATTTTGCGGCTGGTCTGGTGATCCACCAGAGTGGGCTCGCGCCGGCCTGGCTCCCAATCCCTTTCGTCGCGCTTCCAGTAGCGGTCCTGTGGGATACGCGCATGTCCCTCCTGCTCGTCCTCGTGCTCGCGGCGATCACCGGGACGCTGGCCCCGTTCTCCGACTACAGCACAGTCCTGATGGTCATGGTCGCCGGGGCCGCTGCCGCGATGTCGGTTCGTGCCGTACGTCGCAGGTCCGAGACCTGGGTGTCGATTGCGATCATCGCTGGAGCTGCGAGTCTCGTACTCCTGGCCGAGGGGCTCGCGCCCGCCCGGCCTCTCGTGGATATCGCCGGTGCTGCTGTCGCCGTAACCGGCAACGCGACCGTGTCCGCACTGCTCGCGGTGGGCTTTCTCTGGGTTTTCGAGCTCTTTACCGGAATCACGACGGATCAGACTCTCCTCGAATGGGCAGATCCTACGCGTCCGCTCCTGAAACGCCTGTCTCTGGACGCTCCCGGTACCTATGCCCACACCATCAATGTTGCCAACCTCGCCGAGGCGGCTGCGAACGAGATCGGCGCAAATGGGCTGCTGTGTCGGGTCGGTGTGCTCTACCATGACGTCGGCAAGATGCTTAAGCCGCACTACTTCGTGGAGAACCAGCACGGCGGCAGGAACCCGCATGACAAGCTGAAGCCCGAGACGTCCGCCTCAATCATCAGGGAACACGTCACGGACGGCGTCCGCCTCGCGAGAGAGGAGAAGGTGCCTGACCTGGTGCTGCAGTTCATTCTCGAGCACCACGGAACGCAGAGAATCGGTTTCTTTTACGAGAAGGCTCGAGAAGACGAGGGACCCGACGTGGACCCCGCCCGCTTTACCTATCCGGGGCCAACGCCACAGTCGAAGGAAACCGCCCTGGTCATGCTTGCTGATTCCGTTGAGTCGGCGGCCCGCGCGATGCGTGATCCGACGCCTGAGCGTGTTCGCGATCTCATCGACATGGTCGTGGGAAGTAAGCTCGCGGATGGTCAGCTTGACGAGGCGCCCCTCACCCTCGGTGAGGTCTCGAGAGCGAAGGAGCAGTTCGTGAAGATCCTCGGGGGCGTTGTCCATCGCAGGATCGAATACCCCGAGACGCGCCACCTCACAGACGCAGAGACTCCTGCCGCTGAGGCGACTGAGACCGAGGTCGCCGAGTCCCCGGAGTCCGGGGAGACGACCGAGGTCGATGCCTGACCCTTCCCGTGACGGCGTTGTGATCACCGTAAACGCGGAGGACGTGACCCCCACCGTGGTGGAGATGATCGAGCGGGGGGTGCGTGCCGCTCTGTCGAACGAGGGAGCGAGCCAGGCCGAGGTGTCTGTAACGCTCCTCGATGACAGCGGAATTGAGAAGATGAATGCGACCTACCTCGACCGTGATCGTCCCACGGATGTGATCGCGTTTTCTCTGGGTGGGCCGGGCGATGTGCTCGGTGATGTCTACATCGGGTTCGCGCAGGCCGAGCGACAGTCGGCGGAGCACGGTGAGGCCATCGGGATAGAACTCCTTCGCCTGGCGATCCACGGAACCCTGCACGTACTCGGGTACGACCACCCTGACGGTCCGGAGCGTTGGGACAGCTCGATGTTTTCCCTTCAGGAGCGACTCTTGGCAGAGGTACTCGACGCCGCCTGAACCCGAGCTTCCGTCGGGTTGCCTCGACTCCGTCACCCGGGGATCTTCCACTGCCCCGACGAGATCCCGTCGGAGCTTTCTACCACGCTCTCGTGGGGTCGTCATGTCCAGCGCGCACGCAGAAAACGAAGCCGCACGGGATCGCATCGAGACCCTCCTCGTCTCGGGCGATCTTGTGGGGGCGTGCGCATCCGTTGAGGACCTGCACGCGTCTGATCTCGCGGACGTGATCGAAGGTCTCGGGGAGTGGGCGCAGGTCGCGCTGCTTTCCGCGCTGCCTGCGGACGTCGCGTCTGACGCGCTCGTGGAAATCGCGGACCGAAGGGATCGGGCCGACCTGCTTTCGAGCCTGACTCCCGAGAAGGGCGCGGAGCTCATCGAGGAGCTCGCGGACGATGATGCCGCTGATTTGATCGGTGAGCTCGATCCTTCCGACCAGAGGGCGATTCTCCAACAGCTTCCTGACGAGACGGCCGGTGAGCTGATCGACCTCCTGCAGTACGACCAAGAGTCGGCCGGTGGTCTCATGACCACGGACTTCGTCTCGGTTCTCTCGAAGCTCACCGCGTCCCAGGCCCTGGATCAGGTCCGGATTCAGGGGCGGGAAGTAGAGGATTTCTACACCGTCTTCGTGGTCGACGAGTCTCGGCGCCTCATGGGAACCGTCCGCCTTGACGACCTCGTGATCGCGGATCCGAGCCAGCGCATAGAAGGTCTGGTCGAGGAGCCCGAAGCGACCGTGGGACCTGAAGAGGATCAGGAGCACATCGGCCGGCTCATCGGGCGCTACAATATGGCCTCGATCGCCGTCGTGACGCCGGGCGGGGTGCTGCTGGGCCGGATCACCTTCGATGACGTGATCGACGTGATCGAGGCGGAGCAGACGGAAGACATTCTCCGTCTTGCCGGTATCAGCGACGAAGAAAAGCTCAGGCACACCTGGACCGAGTCGATACGCACGCGACTTCCATGGCTCGCGCTCAACCTGGTGACTGCCTCGGCTGCGGCGTCCGTGATCCTGATCTATGAAGAGGTCATTGATCAGATCATCACGCTGGCCTTCCTCGCACCCATTATTGCCGCGATGGGGGGAAGCTCAGGTACGCAGTCGTTGGCGATCACAATCCGCCGTCTGACTGTGGAAGGACCGGGAAGTTCGCGTGGTTTCGTGATGAAGGAGCTACTCATCGGGCTCGTCATCGGCGGGGTACTCGGACTCGGGATCGCAGGGATTGTGCTGTTCATCCCGGACGGTAATCCTCGGCTTGGCCTCGTGGTGATGCTCGCAATGTGGGGTAACCAGATCGTGGCCGGCTTTGCCGGCGCCTTTGTACCGGCAACTCTGGACCGGATAGGGGTAGACCCGTCGGTAGCATCCTCGGTTTTCGTCCATACGCTCACGGACCTGTGCGGATTTTTCCTCCTCCTTGGTCTCGCCTCGAAGTTCCTCCTCGGCGGCTGACCCCATGAAGCGTCTGGCGCGTACCTTCTCCATCCTGCTGCGCTTCGCACCCTTCGCGATTGCGTTCCTTCGTGATCGTCGGTCGTTCCTGGTCTTCGGTCGCCCCGCGCGGCGCACGCCCGAGCACCATCAAAAGAGGGCATCTCTGCTGTCGGCACGCCTGGCGCAGTTCGGCCCTGCCTTCATCAAGATCGCTCAGCTGCTCAGCGCTCGAGCCGACATCCTCCCAGAGCCATACCTCTCTGAAATCGGAAAACTGCAGGACCGTGTTCCCCCTGTTCCCTCGGAGGCGGTCCGACGCGTCATTGAGGGGGAGCTTGGTGCACCGACCAGTGAGTTGTTCGACGACTTCGAAGACGAGCCACTCGCGGCCGCGAGTCTCGGGCAGGTCCATCGGGCTCGGGTAGAAGGACGAGAGGTCGTGGTGAAGGTTCTGCGGCCGGGGGTGGAACGCCTGGTCGCGCTCGACCTCGCCGTCTCGTTTCGCCTGCTCTTCTGGCTGAACATCCTTTTCCCGAATCACCATGTGCGTGGGCTCACAAACGTGGTGCGGGAGTTCTCCGTGCGCGTGAAGGCGGAGATGGACTTCGAGCAGGAAGCTGCCAATATCGAGCGCTTCCAGTCCGTGTTCGCCTCGGAATCGAGCGTTCGTGCGCCAGAGGTGATTCAAGGGTTTACGTCCAAGCGCGTGCTGGTGATGGAGTACTGTGCGGGAACCAAGATCGATCGCCTGCATGACCACTTTGCCTCGGGTCGTCTGTCGTTCCGTCAGGTGATGAACGCGCTTACAAAGGCGTACATGCGCATGATGATGGTCGACGGCTTCATGCACGCCGACCCGCACCCGGGCAACCTCCTTGTTCAGGATGACGGCACCCTGGTGGTTCTGGACTGGGGTTCGGTTCTGGAAGTGCCCCGCTGGACCCGGGAAGCGATTCTGGGAATCGCTCTCGCGCTCGGTCGAGAGGACATCGATGGGGTAATCAATGAGATGTACCGACTCGGCATGATCAGCGCGGATGTGTCGCGCGGAGAGATTCGTGAGGCGGCCACCGAGATCCTGCGGATCGTCGAGCGGGCGAAGACGACCAACCACCAGATGATCGTGGAGGACGTAATCGCGCAGCTCCTGGACACGTTCTACACGTGGCCGCTGGTCCTTCCACAGGAGCTGGTCTACTTTTTTCGGACCTCGGCGCTCATCGAAGGCCTCGCCTTCCGGTACGATGCGCGCTTCGACGGGCTGTCGTTCATCCGCACGGTAGTGCAGGAAAACCGGGCAGAGCTCGCAAAGGGTGCCGGCCAGCAGCCCGCCCAGATCGCCAAGAACTTCATGGGCGAATCACAGCAGGTCGTTCGTTCCCTGCGCGATCTGGTCACGCGAGCGGAACGAGAGGAGCTGAGGGTCCGTGTTCATCCGCGTGACATTCAGTCGCAGGAGCGTTTTCTGCATCTTCAGGCGCGCCGTCTGCTCCTGAGCATCTTTGCGTCCGTGACGGCGGTCATCACCTCCATCCTGTTCATCGCGCTGCGCAACTGGTGGCTACTCGGCACCGGCCTGGGTGTGGCCCTCATCATGTTTGTCGTCGTGCTTTTCATCCCTACGCACCTGCTCGAGAATCCCCTGCGCCACGCGCGTGGGATCGACGCCCGATGACGCCGTCTACGCTCTCATCCGAGCATGAGGCGCTCCTCGAACGCTTCAAAGACGGAAGGGTGCTGGGGCTCGCACGAGCGATCAGTGTCGTGGAGAACGAGCGCGCCGGTTTTCAGGAACTCCTGCATACCGTGATGGCGTCAGGGCCGCAGGCCAAGCGTGTCGGGTTCACGGGTCCGCCGGGAGCAGGGAAGTCGAGCCTGGTCGCTGCGGTCGCGACGGAATATCGAAGGCTGGAGGAGCATCTCGGTGTCGTGGCGGTCGACCCGACCTCTCCGTATTCGGGGGGAGCTCTGTTGGGTGATCGCATCCGCATGAATGACATCTCTATGGATCCCGGGATCTTCATCCGGTCGATGGCAACCCGAGGCTCTCTGGGAGGGCTCGCGGCTACGACCAAGGAGGTCGTCGACCTTATGGACGCCTTCGGCTTCGATCGCGTGCTCGTCGAGACCGTCGGCGTGGGTCAGACCGAGCTCGAGGTAACTGCTGCGGCTGATACGGTTGTCGTCGTGCTCGTACCCGAGTCGGGAGACGCGATTCAGGCGATGAAGGCCGGTCTGATGGAAATCGCCGACATCTTCGTCGTCAACAAAGCCGACCGGCCCGGTGCGCCCCGGCTCGTGAAAGAGCTTCGTCAGGCGTTGCACCTGCGGACTGGAAGCGCGCTCAAGGACATCCCGGCCCACCACGGTGTCGATCTGGGCCAGGTGATGAAGAAGGAGCGCTCGACGTCTCCCTCCGCGGAAAAGCCGGAGGGGTGGTCGGTGCCGGTTCTGACCACGAATGCCCTGACGAATGACGGTGTGGAGACGCTGCTGGAGACGATTCAGGAGCATCGAAGCTGGCTCGAACAGGGAGGGGAGCTCGAGCGACGACGACGGGCCCGTGCGGAGATCCGCATCCGCGACGTCGTCAATCGTGAGATGCGACGGATCGCGTGGTCGTCGGCCGATGCACGCGCGCTCCTGGCCCGCGGTGTCGACGACATCGCCGATGGTGAGGGAACACCCTATTCGGCGGCAGAGGCCATTCTCGGGGCGTTGCTGCGCTAAAACCCTCCGCGCGCAGGAAATTACCGGCTACCTTCAAGGCTGCAGGTGATGACCGCATGAAGCGGTCGATGGGGACGACGCGCACGGAGCCACACCATGTCGAAAGTCGAAAAAGACGTGCTCAGCAGGACCGATCTCGAGGGTCTCGTGGACGATCGGGATCAACAGATCGCCGAGTTGAAGGCGCGCCTCGCAGAGTGGGAAGAGTCCTACGACGGCATCGCCAGGCGCGATGTACTCTTCTCGACGGTCTCCGGGCGAGAGGTGAAGCCTTTGTATACCGAGCTCGACCATGCGTCTGACGACGACTCGGTCGGCTACCCCGGTATGTATCCGTTTACGCGAGGACCGTACGCGACAATGTACCGTACGCGCCTCTGGACCATGCGCCAGTTCGCCGGCTTCGCTACGGCCGAAGAAACCAATGAGCGCTACAAGTACCTCCTCGCCCATGGCCAGACCGGGTTGAGCGTCGCGTTCGACTTCCCGACGCTCATGGGATACGACTCGGACCATGATCGTTCTCTGGGTGAGGTCGGCGTCTGCGGGGTCGCGATCTCCTCGCTCGCCGACATGGAACGCCTCTTCGAGGGGATCCCCCTCGATCAGGTCTCCGTCTCGATGACGATCAATGGTCCGGCGATCATTCTCTTCTGCTTCTACGTCGCTGCTGCCGAACGGCAGGGGGTGGACGTCAGTGTTCTCCGTGGGACGGTCCAGAACGACATCCTGAAGGAGTACCAGGCGCAGCACGCCTGGATCTATCCTCCGGAGCCGGCACTGCGCTGCATCGTCGACATGTTCGAGTGGTGCAGCGAGCACACGCCCAAGTACAACCCGATCTCGATTTCCGGCTACCACATTCGGGAGGCCGGCGCCACGGCGGCGGAAGAACTCGCGTTTACGCTGCGGAATGGGTTCGAGTACGTCGAGCGCGGTATCGCCCGCGGGTTGGACGTCGATTCGTTCGCACCACGTCTCTCCTTCTTTTTTGATGTGCACAACGACTTCTTCGAAGAGATCGCGAAGCTGAGAGCGGCTCGCCGCATCTGGGCGCGTGGGATGAAAGAGAAGTACGGAGCGAGAAACCCTGACTCATGGCGCTTGCGTACGCACTGCCAGACGGCCGGTGTGACGCTGGTCGCGCAGCAGCCCGAGAACAACATCGTTCGCGTCGCGTACCAGGCGATGGCCGCGGCGCTCGGCGGTACGCAGTCGCTCCACACGAACTCGATGGACGAGACACTGGCGCTCCCCACCGAGAAATCGGTCCGTATCGCCCTGCGGACGCAGCAGGTTCTCGCCTACGAATCAGGCGTCGCAAACACCATCGACCCCCTCGCTGGTTCTCACTATGTCGAGGCGCTCACCGACGATATCGAGCGGGACGCTCTCGCGCTGTTCGAGGAAATCGACGAGATGGGGGGTGTGGTCCCCGGGATTGAGCAGGGATGGTTTCAGCAGGAGATCGCGAACTCTGCCATGCGCCAGCAACGCGAGGTCGAATCCGCGGAGCGCGTGGTCGTGGGCGTCAACCACTTCACCGAGGGATCGGGCGACATCGAGATCGAGACCTTGAGGATCGATCCCGAGGTAGAACAGCGTCAGGTGGCGAAGATGGCCGAGATGCGTAGCGAGCGAGATGACACGGTGGTGACGTCGACACTCGCGGCATTGACCGAGGCGTGCCGTGCCGATGAAAACGTCGTGCCGTACATCCTCGATTGCGCTCGTGCGTACTGCACACTGTTTGAGATCCGAGCCGCCATGGAAGAGGTGTTCGGCTCGTACAAGGAGCCGGTGTTCTTCTGATTCGCGCCGTCCTGTTCGACGCCGGGAACACCCTTGTATATCTCGACCCTGTGCGCATGGTCGACATCCTGCGGGCTGAAGGCATCGAGATCGAGGTCGACGTCTTTCGTCGCACCGAGCTGAACGCGCGTCGGGTCCTTCACGACCGCATCGAAGAGGGGAGCAAGGGAACTGAGCCCGAGCTCTGGGGCCAGTACTTCACGACCCTCTTCGCCGCCTGTGGGGTTCACGAAGAGCAGACTGCAGCCGTGGGCGAACGGGTCCGTCATGAACACCGGAGCGACCACCTCTGGACGTTCTCACTCCCCCATACATCTGAGGTGTTCCGACGGCTGGGCGAGGGTGGATACCGGGTGGGTGTCATCTCCAACGCCGACGGCCGCATGGAAGATGCGCTCGAGGTCGCAGGGGTTCGGGAACACGTCGAATTCGTGATCGACTCCGAGCTCGTCGGGGTGGAGAAGCCAGACCCCAGGATCTTCGAGGCGGGTTGTTCCGCGTTGGACCTTCCACCCGAAGCATGTGTCTACGTAGGCGACCTGTACCCCGTCGATTATGTCGGGGCGAAAGCGGCTGGCCTGCAAGCCGTCCTCCTGGACCCGCTGGGGCTTCATACCGAACGGGCCGAGACGGTGGCGGATCTGGAAGAGCTGCCCGACTGGCTGGCCAGACGTTCGTGAATCGACGCTTCTCCGCGCTTCCTCTAGATTTCAACGATTCGGACACAGGATCAAACGGCTGTCCGACTGACACGCGATTCCAACGCAATTTCTGATATGTCTGACGAACGGAAGATCCGGGTCCTGGTCGCCAAGCCAGGACTCGACGGCCACGATCGAGGAGCCAAAGTCATCGCGAGCGCATTTCGAGACGCCGGTTTCGAAGTCGTGTACACCGGATTGCATCAGACCCCGGAGATGATCGTGAACGCCGCCGTGCAGGAGGACGTCGACGTTGTCGCCATGTCGGTCCTCTCGGGAGCGCACATGACCCTCTTTCCGCGGGTAAAGGGCCTTCTGGATGAGGCTGGCGCGGATCACATGCTTCTCACCGGGGGTGGGATCATCCCGGAAGACGATGTGGACGAGCTTGAAAAGCGGGGTGTCGGCAGGCTGTTCGGCCCCGGTACGTCTACGTCTGATGCCATCGCCTACGTCAACGAGTGGTTCGCCACGACCCATGCCAACTGACGGCGTGTCGTCCGGCCGCCTCAACGATCTTTCCAGGGAGCTGAAAACGCTCCGGGAAGAGTTGCGCCTCGGCGGCGGTCAAAAGCGGATCGATCGTCAGCACGGTCAAGGAAAGCTGACTGCTCGCGAGCGGGTCGACCTTCTGCTGGATGATGGGGAGCCGTCGGTTGAGATCGGGATGCTTGTCGCCCACGACCTTTATGAGGGTCAGGCGCCGGGGGCCGGAGTGGTCACGACCGTGGGACGTGTGCACGGACGTGAGGTTGTCGTCGTCGCCAACGACGCAACCGTGAAGGCCGGGTCGTGGTGGCCCGAGACCATCACCAAGATCCTGCGGGCGCAGGAGGTCGCGATGCGCTGCCGCATTCCGATCATCTACCTGGTGGATTCCGCCGGGGTGAACCTCCCGTATCAGGGCGGCGTCTTTCCTGGTCAGTATGGTGCAGCGCGGATCTTCTACTACAACTCGGTCATGCGCCGGTACCTGAGGATCCCACAGCTCGCCGCCGTGATGGGGCCGTGCATTGCCGGTGGCGCATACCTGCCCGCTCTTTCCGACGTCATCCTGATGGTTGAGGGGACGTCCTTCATGGGGCTTGGTGGCCCAAACCTCGTGAAAGGGGCGACGGGCCAGTCCGTGGGTGCCGAGGAACTCGGTGGCGCGAAGATGCACACCGAACTCAGTGGTGTTGCGCACTACATGGTCCCGGACGATCAAGCATGTATCGCACGACTCCGCCAGCTGGTGGGAGAACTCCCCGAGGAGGTCACTCCCTCGAAGCGGACGGCCACACCACCACGTCGCTTGGCATACGAGCTCTACGACCTCCTGCCGGAGGATCACCGGCAGCCGTATGCGATGCGCGACGTGATGGAGTGCATTCTCGACGGCGAAGCCCTCGACGAGTTCCAGCCCGAGCACGCCGGCGAAATGATCTGCGGGACGGGGTTCGTCGACGGTTTGCCGGTCGGGGTAATCGCCAACGCCCGTGGCATGTTCAAGCCTGCCGGGGGCGGTGCTCCTCATTTCGGTGGCATCGTGTATACAGAGAGCGCTCGCAAGGTGGCGTTCTTCATTGAGACGATGAACCGGCACCGCACGCCGTTGCTCTTCATTCAGGACGTCTCCGGCTTCATGGTCGGACCGGATGCTGAGCATTCCGGCATCATTCGCGCCGGCGCCGAGTTCGTCGAGGCGATGGCAACCGCGACGGTGCCCAAGCTGGTGCTGACGCTCAACCACGCCTCCGGTGCGGGCTACTACGCCATGGCGGGCCAGGGCT
Organism: Longimicrobiales bacterium; assembly: GCA_022428035.1. Lineage (GTDB taxonomy): Bacteria > Gemmatimonadota > Gemmatimonadetes > Longimicrobiales > Gaopeijiaceae > UBA2589. Next base: position 645 of record JAKMDG010000034.1, on the reverse strand, counting down.
TCGACCCGGATTTCATTCTGTCACTGCCGACGGGCCGGATGGGCGTGATGGAGGGGTCGAGCGCGGTCATGGCGCTCTTCGGAGGACAACTGGACAAGCTGAAAGAGGCAGGGCTGGTGCCGGACGAAGACCTGACCACGAGAATGGACGACGTTCGAGCAGAGTATGATCGCCAGCTGGATTCGCGCTTTGCGGCCGCGCGAGGCTTCGTTGATGAGGTCGTGCTGGCCGAGGAACTCCGTCCGGCGCTTGGGCTTCTGCTCCGGGCTTCTCTTCGGAACCAAGGGCCGCATATCAGGGCCTTCCAGATCCCGCAGGGGGTGGTATGAGCGAGAGCCGCGTAGTCCGCATCGCAAGCGGTCAGGGTTTCTGGGGTGACGACATCGAAGCACCGGTTCGGCAGGTCGAAGGGGGTGGGATCGACTATCTCATGCTCGACTATCTGGCTGAGGTCACGATGTCGATCATGCAAAAGCAGCGCGCACGAAATGCGGATGCCGGATATGCCCGTGACTTCGTCGAGCTAATGGAACGGATCTTCCCGCGTTGCATCGAGGATGGCGTCCGCGTGGTCACGAACTCCGGCGGTGTGAATCCAGAGGGATGCGCTGCCGCGCTGGTGGAGGCTGGTCAGCGAGCCGGGGT
>JAKMDG010000026.1 GCA_022428035.1 Longimicrobiales bacterium | reverse complement strand
CTCCTGGACCTGGCGCCCAGCCTCCGCTCGAAGGCAACAAGGTGGACGGATGCGACTGTCGCCCAGATCGCCACCTCGGGCTACTCGTGGCCCGCGCTTGCTTTGCCAACAGCCGCTTGCGTCTGGTTGATGAGCGGCTGGGGAATGGATACTCCCGACGAATCGCTCATCCCTCATCTGCCCGTTCTTGTGATCTACGGCGCGTTCTTTACCCTAGGCTGGCTGCTGCATCGGCAAGAGGAACTCATCGGCCGTTTCGCGCAGCTTTCCAAGGGCCGGTTCGCCTTGGGCATCACGAGCGTCGCGCTCAGCCTCGCCCTGTCCATGTTCCAATTTGATTCGGGACATCCGCTGCTCGGTCTCATTCGGGCAGGATTCACACTGAGCTACGCGGTCATGATGTGGTCGCTCGTCGGCCTGAGTATTGGTCTGTTCCAGCGATTCCTGGACAGACCCAACAAGACGGTCCGATTCATCGCCGATGCATCCTATTGGCTGTACCTGATTCATCTCCCGATCGTGATCTGGTTTCAGATCGCGGTCTCCCGGCTTTCTTTCCACTGGTCGCTGAAGCTCATCGCCATTTCCGTGCTGACGATCGGACTCTCCCTCGTTCTCTACGATCTCGTCGTCCGCTCCACCTTCATCGGGATGACCCTGAATGGACGGAAGAAGGAACGGGTGTTTTTCCGGTGGGAGTGACAGAACGGTTTCGATGTTCCTGGGTGTGCGCCGAGACAACTCAGGCGCGGACCCCGATGCCGAAAAAGGGGTCACAGTTTGCCCACCACAATGCCGTCATTCCCAACCTCGTGTTTGAGGAGTACCATCCAGAAATGACCCAAACGACCCTCGACAAGGTCGCTTTGCGCTCCCGGTCTGACGAAGCGCACCCTACCTCATGACTGCGGCGACCAAACGAGAGATCGCAATCGTCGGCATGGCCTGTCGGTTTCCTGGCCCGGCCTCAGACCTGTCCGGTTACCGCAGGCTGCTAGAGCGGGGAGAGGTTGGGATCGGGCCGATCCCGCCCGAACGCTGGGACTCAGATGCGTATTTTGACCCGAGCCCGCGCGCTCGCGGAAAAAGCTATTCGCGTCATGGCGGATTCCAGAGAGCACCCCTCCTCGGCTTCGATGCGGCCTTCTTCGGCATCTCTCCAAACGAAGCCTGGCCGATGGACCCGGCGCAGCGGATGCTCCTCGAACTCGCGTGGCATGCGCTGGAGGACGCATCCATTCCTCCGTCCAGCCTCGTCGGTTCGAAGACTGGCGTCTTCGTCGGTCTGAGCACAAACGAGTATGCCATAGAGCAAGCTCGACTGGGAAATTTACGTGATCTGTCCCCGTACCACGGCACGGGCCTCGCCAGTTCCTTCGGAGCCGGGCGTATCTCGCATACTCTGGGCCTCGAGGGCCCGTGCGTCGCAGTAGACACCGCGTGCTCCTCCGGCCTCGTTGCCACGCTACAGGCAATTCAGGCTTTGGAAGCCGGAGACTGCGATCTCGCCCTGGCCGGCGCCAGCAACGTACTGATCTCGCCCACCTCATTCATGGTTCTGTGCCGACTGGGAGCATTGTCGCTTTCCGGCCGCTGCCGGCCGTTCGACGCAGATGCCGATGGTTACGTGCGCGCCGAGGGTGGTGGGGTGCTGGTCCTGAAACCTCTCCGGCGGGCCCTCGCGGATGGAAATCGGATCCACGGAGTCATCATGGGGGGGGCCTATGGCCACGATGGTCGTGGCGCCGGCCTCACCATGCCACGGATGGAAGCCCAAGAAAGAATTATGAACCTGGCCTTGGCGGATGCCCAAGCTAAGCCAGTGGATGTGACCTTTCTCGAAGCACACGGGACGGGTACGCCGGTAGGAGATCCTACGGAGGCTGAGTCGATCCAACGCGTGTATGGATCCGGCAATGACCGGGCAGCTCCCCTGTACATCGGAGCAGTTAAAGGAAACATCGGCCACCTCGAGATCGCATCCGGAATCGCTTCCGTGATCAAGGCGGCTCTCGTGGTGAAGCACGGCTCTATTCCGGCCAACCCTTCATTCTCCCAACTCTCCCCGCATATCGGATGGAACTCGGAAGAGATCAGAGTGCCGACCGAGACCGTCGACTGGAATCCAGCATCTGGAGCCCGGATCGCAGCCATCAACTCTTTTGGCCTCAGTGGCACAAACGCTCATCTGATTCTTCGAGAGCATACGGGGAGTACCAACGCTCAACCCTCTGTGATGCGGCCGCGCAAGTCGTCCTCTGTCGTGCAACTCTTGCCCATCTCGGCCCACTCCAATCGCGGTCTTCGACGGATGGTCGCAGCGTATTCTGGACTGTTAGAAGACTCTGCAGCCTCACTCGCCTCTGTCGCTCATTCTGCGATGGCTGGCAGGAGTCATTTGACACACCGAATCGCGATTACGGCGAGGTCGAAGGGTGAGGCGCTGCAGCAGATGCAGGATGCCATGGCCCGCCCCCTTCCGCCCGCGTCACCTGCACACCCGCAGATCGCATTTCTTTGCACCGGACAAGGCGCTCAGTACAGCGGAATGGGGAAGACGCTGTACAGGAACAGTGATGCCTTTCGCGATGTGATTGATGAGTGCGATGAAATTCTCCAAGGAAATCTGGACGTCTCGCTGCGCTCCGTAATGTTTGAGGACGAGTTCGCTGACTTGCTCGCCCAGACCCAATACACCCAACCCGCGCTCCTGGCATTTCAATTAGCTATGGCGGCGCTCTGGGCCAAACGCGGTGTCAAGCCGACACACCTGATCGGACACAGCGTAGGCGAGTTCACCGCTGCCGTGCTGTCCGGAGTGTTCACCCGGGTTGACGCGCTCAGGCTGGTAGCTGAGCGGGGTCGGTTGATGACGGAGGAGTGCCGGCCAGGCGGGATGGCAGCGGTATCCTCTGATGAGCAGAGGGTAAGTGAGATCCTGGTGAAGCACGGCGGATCGGTCTGTATTGCTGCAGTCAACTCGGCCAACCAGGTCGTGATATCGGGCTCAAGGCCCGACCTGCAAGAGGTCGTGGACACGCTTCACAGCAATGGCGTGAAGACCCGTCAGTTGTCGGTTCAGCGGGCGTTTCACTCCGGACTCATGGAGCCCATGCTCCGCGACTTCCACAGTGCTGTGGAGCTCGTTTCTCGTGCCCCGTCTCGAATTCCCATCGTATCCAATGTCACCGGCGGTATCCTGACAGACGAAGATGCTTCCTCGTCTGATTACTGGACGCGCCATGTCCGAGCGCCTGTGCGGTTCTCAGACGGAGTTGCCTGTCTTCGCCAGCTTGGTGTGCAGTGTTGGCTCGAGATCGGCCCGCATCCGACGATGCTGGGAATGGCCGCGCTTTCCATGGCCGGCTCCAAGGCTGTCTTGATACCGTCCCTGCGTCGTGAGCATGACGAGGAGGAGGTCCTCCAGAAAGCCGCAGCTCAACTGTACGTCGCCGGGGCACCTCTGACTGTGGGTTCTGATGGGGCCGAGCGCGATCTCGCTCTAGCACAGGCGGAGCTTCCGCTCTATGCCTTCGAAGGAACGATCCACGATCCGCGGGATCACGCACCGGGGCGGTCCGATGAACAAGGTGACAGGGGCGCAAGCCACCGGCCGGCGGACGAGCCTTCCCCCCCCCTTCTCTTCCAGCGCCTGCAATCGCCGGCGCTCAGCGAGATCGTCTACCAGACCCCGTTTAGCCGCGATGAGTCCCGTTCCATCTCGGGCTACCGGGTCCGGGGAACGCCCACGATTCCAGCGGGAGCACTCCTCGAAATGACCCGGGCAGGTCTGGAGCACAGCCTGGGGTCGAAAGCGTGCCAATTGGAA
>JAKMDG010000570.1 GCA_022428035.1 Longimicrobiales bacterium | reverse complement strand
GTTGAGACCTCGTAGGCATTCGACAGCATCCGGTACAGCAGCCCGATGGAGATGGCATCCGTCACGAGATGGTGCTGTCCGATGTAGAGCAGTGACCGTCCACCGCCTACGAAGAGCGCGATGTCCGTCATCGCCCGAGCGAGGTCGAAGGGTCGCCGCACCCGCTCCTCCACCAAGTCGCCAACCACGCCGTTCGCCCACGATCCGGGATCCACGCGGACGACATGGAGCTCCAACGACATATCGGGCACGACGACAGCGCAGGGCTCCCCTCTCTCCTGCAGAATCGTCGTACGCAGGGCCTCCGTCTCGGCGACGACCCGCTCCAGAGCCCTCCGAAGCCGCTCGATGTCGAGCTCGCCGTCGAGCTCTACGGAGACCGCCATATTGTAGAGTGGCGACTCCGGGTCGAGTTGCTGCCCGAGCCACAGAGCTCGCTCGGGTGGCGTCAGAGTCCTGCCGCCATCTTGGGAAGTCAGGGAGAGTATCATGCGGTGGTGGCGAGTTCAGGCTTCATCGAGAGCGATCATCCAAGATGCGACCTCGTAGGCCGCCGAGTAAACATTTGACGCTCACCGGCCGACTCCCCAACTCAGAGTCAGCTGAACACGTCGGGGCTCGTAGGGGTGAAAATGGACATCCTCGAACCCGCCAACGGGTTCACCGCTCAGCCGCGATCTGTACAGGTACTGGATATCGGAATCCTCCTCGTCGAGCGCATTGAGCAGGGTGGCGCCAACGCGAAGATTTCCCCGGACGATCCCGAAGACCGCGTTGAGTACCGAGCTGGGCTCCGCGCGGACCGTTCCTGTCTCGTTCAGTGGATAGGCGCTGAAGTGGCGGAGACGAACTGAGCCGAACAGGCCGTCGGCGATGGGCTCCCGAGCCACGCCCATAGCGAGGACGCGCTCGAGCGCGCCTGGAATCCGGCTCTCGGCAACGGGCACGTCACGAAATCGCGCCTGCGTGAGCGACAGGTCGACATCCGTGGCCCACTCTTGATTGAAGCGATAGAAGTTGGCGAGCGTGAGTCCGTACCGTCGGCTACCCGCGCTCGGCTCGACTCGACCGGCATCGCCCACATATACCAGCTCACTTTCCAGATCGATGGCCCATGCGGTAGCGGTAGAGACCAATCCCGGCACGGGAGAGAGGCGCGCACCGAATTCACCACCCCATGAGCCTGCGATCGGGTCTACCGGATCGACAGGTGCCTGCGTGACCGGATCGAACGTAGTCAGGACACCCCGGGCGTCGTTCGAATGGAAGCCCAGACCCCCGCTCACGTACAGCTCCATTGACGGCTGTACGAGCCACGCGAGGGAGAGCTTCGGACTCACCGCAGCCTCCGTCTCCTGGCCGGAGTTCGAAGCCAGGTCACTGGATACATCGAAGGCGTAACCGTCCCAACGCAGCCCGACAACGGACCGGAAGGAAGCCGACCAGCGTGTCGTCCATTCGCTGAAGACGCCGACACTCCACTGGGTCACGTCATCGACACGAATGCCCTCAAGGTCTGCCCGCTCCCGACTGCGAGCGAGCATCAGGTCTGCCCGGTCCCCTCGGATCTGACTTCCAATGGAGAGTTCGTGGTCTAATCCGCCGGCCTCGATCGGGTGTAGCGTACCAAGGTTGGCACCCCAAGTGACTCGCCCATCGTCTACCTGCCGGATCTGATCGCCGTCGACGGGATCATCGAGCAGATACGTGAAGTTCGAAAACAGATCGAGCGCGTACCCGACCGCGTAGACATCCACATGCTGACTTCCAGAGGAGGTCGAGCGGGTCCAGCCCGCGGACAGGCTGTACCGGGAGGATGAGCCCCCAAGTGTCGGATCCACCTGACCGTAGCGGTCGAGGGCCCCGGACGCGACCGCACGCGTGGGGATCTGATCCGATGCATTCCATTGGTTGTCGTACCCCATCGCCATGACAGACAATGTCTGTGTGGGACTCGTTCGAGTGTACCGGGCCATGCCGCTCCACTTTCGGACGTCCTCGGGCACCTCCCATGGTCCGTCATAACGCTGGGCTTCACCCCCGACGAGCAATGACCCGCTCTCGCCGACGTCGATGGAGCTTGCGACCACGAGGCGGCGCTGGCCATATGCCCCGCCGGAGACTGAGAAGATCGGTCTGGAGAGCCGGCGACGCAGACGCATCTCCGCGCCCCCGGCGCTGCCGAAATCACCGATCTCCGTGTGATGCGTGCCGAGTGAGTACTCGATCGCGTCGACGAGTTCCGGGATGACGAAGTTCAGGTCCGTGTACCCCTGACCGTGCGCATGCGTGGGAAGGTTCACCGGCATTCCTTCCACTCGAGTTGAGAAGTCGGTGCCGTGATCCAGGTTGAAGCCCCTCACGAACATCTGGTTCGACTTTCCACTTCCACTGTGCTGCGTCAGGATCATGCCCGGTACGACTTCGAGGAGCCCGCCCACGCGCGCAATCGGCCGCAGGCGGAGGTCCTGCGCACCGACGAAGCCGACAGACGCTGAGGTCGCGAGGCCGGTCAGATCGTCGATCCGTCCTTCCACCGTGAGAGGTTCGAGTGTGTAGACCGCCACCGAGTCGGTGCCAGACGAGCTTTGCCCGTGCACAGGTGATACGAGGACGGTGAATAGGAGTGGGATGAGAAGCAGCCCGACTCCGAGCTGGTTTGGCATGGGGTCTTCGAGCGAGGGTCTGTCAGGAAGCCCATGCGGCTGCGGGCAACGCACGGCGATGCCAGGTGTGCCGCGGAGGGCGTGATCCAGCGTCGCTCAGCTTCTGGGAGGGGGGAGCGGGGGGAGACGGCGACCTGCACCGCGCTGCGCGAAGCTGATGCCATACACCCGATCGTGCTGCCACGCAGGCATCATCGTCGCGCTTGGCGTCTCTGCCGGCAGATGTGCGGTCACCGTAGCAAGAACGAACGTCGCATCCTGATTGTCGTGATCGGGCGTCGGGGCACTCAGTTCCCGCCCGATCCTGAGCCCGTGGCCATGCTCCGATCCACCGTGACTGTGCACGTAGGTGGGTTCGTCGATCACCAAGTCGGTCCCCCCAGCCGATCGGGGACGTACGAACGATAGGAAGTCGGGGCTGTGCGTCAGGCCGAGCGCGGTCGCCTTCGCCTGCTGGCGCTCGATCTCCATCACGAGGTGCGACCCGTGATGGACAAGCCCGCTCGTGACGAATCCGCCGCTCGGCAGGGCGTACGCTCCGGCAGCGAGCGCGACAAACAGTCGCCCGGCCTTTCGCCACCGCCCTCCTCGCACTCGGTCTACCCCTTGAAAAGAAGTCGTGCCAGCCCGACATCGCCGGGCCCTCTTCCACGCTAAGGCACTGGTGGGCGCGGGTCCAAGGTTTTTTTTTCCCGGAGCCGACGGACACCGAGAGACGTTAGTCTGGCGGCGGAGGCTGCTGGTCAGCCATGTTTGTTGAGCGGTCCACTGCTC
>JAKMDG010000568.1 GCA_022428035.1 Longimicrobiales bacterium | reverse complement strand
GGGGAGCCGAAGCTGTTCACGCCACCGACGGCGACCCGTTCCGCCGGTGGTGTGACGATTTCCTGGTGGCAGCCGGAGGCAGCGGGGGACGCACGGCTCGAAATCGTAGACGCCGACGGCCAGGTGCTTCGCTCCTTCCTTCCGGCGGATCCGGATGCACCGGAAGCGGGACCTGAAGGTCGCTATCGGAGCGCAGCGCTCCCGAACGAAGCCGGACTCAACTATGTGCACTGGGACCTGAGGACGCAGCCGTTCGAGGTCTTCCCGGGCATGATCTACTGGGGCGTTCGCAGCGCCGCACCGGCGGTTCCGCCGGGTGAGTATACGGTCCGTCTGATCACCAGTGGCCAGGCATTCAGCGCGTCGCTGACGGTGCAGCGCAACCCATGGATCACCGAAGTCAGCGATGCCGACCTGCAGGCTCAGTACGAGTTCGGCGAAATGGTGCGGGACAAGGTCACGGAGGCGAACCGTGAGGTCATCATGGTGCGCAACGTGAAAGCACAGCTCGAGAACCGGATGGACCGCTCGGACGACAGCCGTCTGGGTCTGGCCGGTGAGCAGCTCGATACCGAGGCATCGGAGGTCGAGCAGTGGATCTACCAGGTTCGTAACGAGGCCGGTCAGGATCCACTGAACTTCCCGATCCGGGTAAACAACCGCCTGGCAAACCTCCTTTCCATGTCGGAGCGGGGTGACGGGCGGCCCGGGAACAACATGCCGGTCATCTTCGACATTCTGGTCGAAGAGCTGGCCGGGTATCAGCAGCAGCTCGATGCCATCTGGGCCACTGAGCTTGCTGAGGTCAACCGAATCCTGAACGATCTCGGGCTTCCGACGGTCGACCCCGAGTGTGATCGACCGGAAGGCTGCATGGTGATGTAGGGGCTAGTAGACCCCCAGATCGACCGCCGAGTGAAGCGGGCCGCCCCAGCCGGCGGCCCGCATCTCGGCAAGCAGTCCGGCATCGTCTGTGCCCCAGTAGAGCTGGTGATAGAGCACCAGCTTCTGGGCGCCGGCTCGCGTCGCGATATCGACCAGCTCGGTCGGCGAGGTGTGGAATGCACTGTGGTATGACTGCCATTCCGGCGGCCGAGTCACGAAGCGCTCCCCACTGTAGACCTCGTGGACGAGCAGGTCACACCCGTTACAGGCGTCGATGATCGGAGAGCTGGGCGCAGCGTCTCCACTGATGACGATCGTCCGGTCGGGCCCCGTCACCTTGTACGCGAACGAGAACGGCCAGTCACCGTGCGTGATCGGGATGGCTTCGATGCGCACACCATCCTGGTCGTAGACCACGCCGCCCTCTGTCTCGGTGACCTCTGGCAGGTATGCGTCCCGATTTGCATCACGAGGCTCGAGGCCATTGATCCGTCGATCGATATCCGCATCGTACGCCATGATGATGTGGTCCATCATCGCGCTGATACCCGGAGGGCCGACGACCTGGAGTCGGTCGGGTCGATCCAGTACCCAGGGGCTCAACGTCAGGTCGGGCAGGCCAAGCGTGTGATCGGAGTGCAGGTGGGTGATGAACACCCGATTGAGACGCCCCGCGCCGAGTGAAGGGATCTCCAGGTCGCGCGAGGCCTTGGAAGCCCTTCGCACCACGCCGGGACCGGCATCGAAGATGAACGCCTGATCGTCGATGACCACTGCGACCGCGGGTCCGGAGCGCTCGGGATCGGCATTCGGGTTTCCCGTGCCGAGCATGACGACACGGGTGCGGTACTGCATCGCTTCCGAGACGATCGCCTCGAGTTCCGGCGCGCCGTCTTCGACCTGAGGATCTTCGGCCATCTCCGCATCGCATCCGATCAGGGCGAAGGCGGCCAGAGTTGCGGCGACACAGGGGCGGCTACGCACGTCAGTCCATCCCCGCCTGCTGACGCACCCACAGGGCTGCCTCTTCATGGGTGCCGAACCAGACGCCGTCCCTGGACTTCATGTGCTCGATCAACCCTTCGAGCGCGATGATCCTCGACCTGTGCCCGATGACGTGCGGGTGCATGGTAAGCAGGAACATGGTGCCCTCTTCCCACGCTTTGTCGAACTCGTCGATCCACACCTGCATGACGTCGCGCGGGTTCATGTAACTGTTCCCGCGCGGGTTGAAGAGAGGCGCATCGTCGAGAATCCACTCGACCGGGAGTTCGACCATGCCCGTCGCCTCACCGTCCTGGACCAGTTCGTACGGGCGGTCGTCCGCCATGAGCGAGCTCTCATACAGGAAGCCGATATCCCGCACGATCCGCAGGGTGTTGGGGCTGTGGTTCCACGACGGTGCGCGGTATCCGACCGGGCGTGTACCGGTGATCTCTTCGATCGCATCGACTGCGTCGCGTAACAGGCGCTCCTCCGTTTCACCGTCGAGGGCGGTATTCAACTCGTGGATCCAGCCGTGTACGGCGATCTCGTGCATACCGGACGCCTGGATGAGGTCGGCCTGCTCCGGCGCGAGTTTCAGGCTCCAGGCCGGGAAGAAGAACGTCGACGGGACGTCCCTCTCGTTCATGAGGTTTACGACCCTCGGCAGCGCCACCCGGGAGCCGTACTGCCCCTGCGACAGCGGACCGATGCTGATGTCGCCGGTCCGCAGTCCCTGTACGGTCTCGTTGTCCACGTCGTACGACAGGAGCACTGCAACGCGAGCGCCACCGGGCCATGAGTCGGGATTCAGGTCGCGACCGGCCCGAACCTGGTCGACGGCGGAGCGAACGAACTCTTCCGACCAGTTCCACGGCTCGGGAGACGCCTGATCCTGAGCCGGGGCCTCAGGGCCTCCGCACGCGGCCACGGCAACCGTCATTGCGAGTGCGAGAATCAGGGACGCCGGCCGGCGAGGAGTCACCGGGAGGCGAGATACGAAATGTGACGACATGGAGCAGCTCCGTTCGAGTTGCCTCAGCCTATCTCCTACCTGCCGTCCAGACCAGAATCAGACGGGAGCCGAAGGCTCTTGTCATTGTCGCGTCCCGCCTACCGCTCCTGATCTTCGTGGGTCAACCGCCCCGGCGCGTCCATACCAGGACCGCCCCGGTACTCCCCATGGTTCCGAAGAACGTCACGGCTTCCGTGGGTGTCAGGATCGCGATGCTCTCGATTGCGTCGGGATCGATGTCCATTGCCTGAACGCCCGAGATGGGAATCCCGTCGAGCACGACCAGGGAACACGTCCCCCGGCCCGCCCCGGTGCGGGCTCGGGCCTGACTCACGCAAAGACCCATATCGTCGCTCCCCGCGGCCAGGTTCTGGGAGCGGAGGATCTGCATTCCGGCGGGCGCTCGATTCTCCAGAACGACGCCCATGTCCCGCTTGATCGGGATCGCATCGATGGTCTCCTTGTTGATCCAGCGGTTGCCGAGCTGGTTCGGGCTGAGGCCCATCTGGTTGAGCTCCTCGGCCGCCAGTTCCTCAACCGAGACGTCGAGCCCGGCCAGTCCGAGGGGCTCCGGCGAGATCATCAGTTCGATCGGTGCCTCGCCTTCCATACGCAGGGCGATCAGAGGTGACCGAGTCTCCATGTATCCGAATCGCTCTGTCGTGAGGAGGTACTCACCCGCTTCGGGCGGGGCCATGACGAATCGGCCCGCCGAGTCTGACAGGGTGCGCAGACGTTCTGCTCCGTCTCGCTCCACGAGGCGTACGACGACGCCGCCCACAGGCGCCTCGTTTACCTGATCAAGGACCCGACCCAGAATCGTCTGCGCCTGCGCGCGAACCGGGATCGCGAGCGCGATGGACACGGCGGCGACCAGGAGGACGCGGGGCTTTGGGAGAAATCGTTTCGAGATGCGCATGGATTTGCTTGAACGCGCTGGGATGAGGCTGTCGTTCAGTCGGGCACGACCATTGTACCGCGACTGACCTGGACGGCGCTGCCGCCGACGCGCACGGCCGACGTCGTTCCTCCAGCCCGATCCGCTTCAACGTACAGCATGCTCGGGCGCCCCATCTCGATGCCCTGTTCGACGGTCCACGATAGCGCTGCTTGCTCGCTGCCGTCGGAGGCTGACAGGTATCCCCCCAGCGCCGCCGCCGCAGAGCCGGTGGCTGGATCTTCTGCCACGCCAGAGCCAGGGGCGTACATGCGGACGTGGACGTCGACGTCATCAGCTTCGCTGTCCATGCATACGACGTACACATGATGAGCCCACGCATCGGCCAGCATGCGCTGCCAACGAGCGGTATCGAGTGCGGAACGACGTACCGCCTCGATCGTTCGGACCGGGATGATGAAGTACTCGAGTCCACAGCTCACCTGCTCGATCGCGAGTTCTGATCCGGATGGGCCGATTCCACCGATGTCCGCTTCCTTCAAGCCAATTAGCGCTGCGACATCGGACAGCGGATGTGGGTTCGGTCGGTGCTCGGGAAGCAGGGCTGTCGTGAACTTCGCAAAGACCGGCGTTCCGTTCTCGAAGCGCACAATGACCGGTACCGGACCGACATTTTCCTCGAGTACGATCGTGATGCTCCCATCCGACGGAGGGGTGGGCATCGCCGATGCGGACCAGCCTCCGGCAGAAACGTCACCTGAGGTGGTCGCAAACTCGCCGGCCAGGAAGATCGCCGAGCCCACCGTGGGGTGACCCGCAAAGGGGACCTCTCGGCGCGGCGTGAAAATCCGTACTCGAGCCGAACCGTCTCCGGTCTCCGGCGGCCCGAGAAAGACCGTCTCGGATAGATTCATCTCGAGGGCGATGCGTTGCATGAGATCGGTCGAGAGATGTGTCGCGTCGGGGAAGACACCAAGCGGATTACCACCGAAGGTCCGATCGGTGAAGACGTCGAGGGTGTAGAAGGTCAGTTCCATCGGGCTGCTTGCTTTGGAGCGAGGGTCTACGCGACCGTGACTGCGAAGGCCGACAATACTACGGGAGGTGGGCGGTGCGAACCGTCGGAGTGATTTCGGACACCCACGGGCTGCTCAGGGATGAGGCGATCGAGGCGCTCCACGGAAGCGATTTGATTCTGCATGCGGGCGATGTGGGGCCGCCGGAGATCCTGGAGAGCCTGTCACAGATCGCACCCGTGTTCGTGGTGCGCGGGAACACCGACCATGGCGCTGCATCCGCAGCGTGGCCTGAGACCGAAGTCGTCTCGCTGACAGGTGGTGTGCCCGGTGTGCTGGCGTATATGCTGCACGACATCGGACTTCTCTCGCTCGATCCGAAGGCCGCTGGCTTTTCCGTCGTCGTCTATGGACACTCGCACCGCCCGACCATGGAGCGACGCGAGGGCGTTCTGTACTTCAATCCGGGCGCTGCAGGACACCGGCGGTTTACGCTTCCCGTGACGGTCGGGCGGCTTACCGTGGCTGATGATGGAACCGTCACAGGAGAGATCATCGACTTGGAGGTCGAAGGATGACGCAGCTCAACACGCGCCTTGCTGCCCTGAAGGCGGAGAAAGATGCCGCAAGGAATCCCGACTGGACCGCGGTCATGGATCGCGCGACGGCAGATCTGGCCACCACGAACATTCTGGACGGCGTGCTTCGGGTCGGAGATCGCGCGCCGTACTTCGCACGGCCTAATCTGGACGGGGACACGGTCCGACTCACGACGCTCATCCAGGATGGCCCCCTGGTGGTCAGCTTCTTTCGAGGCCGGTGGTGACCGTACTGCCGTCTTGAGCAGGTTGCTCTCCAGAATCTCCTTTCCGAAGTCACGGATCGCGGCGCGTCGCTCGTGACCCTGTCGCCGCAACTTCCGGAGTACTCGCGTGCGTGGCGAGACGAAGACGGGATCACGTTCCCTGTACTGTCGGACCTTGGCCACGGTGTCGCGAGGCAATTCGGGCTGACCTTTGGCCTGCCGGATGACCTCAGGGAGGTCTATGTGAACGGGCTTCGACTGGACCTGTCCCGGATGAACGGCGACGAGTCGTGGGAGCTTGCCATCCCGGCGACGTTCATCGTCGACATGGACGGGATGATCGTGTACTCCGCGGCCGAGCCGGACTACACGAAGCGCCCCGAGCCGACCGAGGTCCTGGCTGCGATCCCCTGATCGCCGTGTGGGTCAGCGGCTCGGCTTAGCCCTCTCCGCGGAGCTATGTCGCCGAGTGGACAGGCAGGCGAAGGCCACCTCGTGCTCGCGTTCACACCTGTCCCTTCTCAGATTCCTGTCCCCTTCTGCCCGAGGAGATGGTGTGTCCAGGATGCGTCGTGTTCGCGTACTGTCGTTGATGTTGGTTCTGCCGCTCGCCGGTTGCCTCACCTGGAGTCCGGCCGGGATGAGCGCCGAGGATCTTCTTCTGCAGCCCGAGCCACCAGAACGAGTTCGCGTGGTCACGAACGAGGGAGCAGAGCTGATTCTGGAGATGCCCGTGATTCGGGCGGGTGCGCTCGTGGCGACGGCTGCACCCGGGGCAGTTCTCGTCCGCGATGTGAGGAGCCTCGAGGTGGAAAAGGTCAACATCGTGCGGACCATCGGGCTGACGCTTCCCGGCGTGATCATTCTGGCGCTCGTGGCCAAACGCTCGTGCCGATGCTGAGTGCTCGCGCGCATCGAGCGGGCGGGATCCGATCCGGCCGGGTCACACCTGCTCGCACGACGTGGCTGGTTCTGGTTGCGGTCCTGGCCATGACCTCGTGCAATGGATCGCCCAGTGCCGATCTCGTGCTTCGTGGGGGTACGATCGTCGATGGGACGGGTCGGGCGGCCTACACAGGTGACGTGGCGATCGTGGGTGGGACCATTGCGGCCGTGGGCGACATCGGGCCGATTCGCGCCGCCGAGGAG
>JAKMDG010000541.1 GCA_022428035.1 Longimicrobiales bacterium | reverse complement strand
CATTCACATAGACGGCTGAACCGTCCATCGTGTGCGATCGCTCCGTACCATCCTCGAGCACGCCGTTCCGGCTCATGTAGCTGGTTCCGGAGCCATTCCAGGTGCGCGTTGTCTCTTCGTCGGTCAGCCCGCTGACGACCATCATCCGATTGCGCTCGATCTCGGCTGAGAATCGATCACGTTCGATCAGGCCGGCGACCCGGTGGTCGATGTGGATCTGCTCGGTCGTGAGCTCATCATATGCGTCCTGCTCAACCTCGTCTGCGTCGTAGAAGACGACACTCCGCGTACCCTCCAGCTCACCGCTCCAGCTACCGCGACCGCCCGGACGTGCCCCAGGAACCTGCTGAGGGCCAGACGCCTCTCCCGGAAGGGGCCCGAACAAGAAGGGTTCGCGCCACATGCGTGCCTCTTCGATCGTCGCGTCGGCCGCCAGCATCGCCGCGTCGATCAGGAGTGTGTCATCGAGGTTCTGGATCGTCGTCGCGTCGTCACACGCTGCGACTCCCATCACAACCGCGAGAAGTGCACTTCGGGAAAGCCACCACATCGTCTCTTTCATTGTATTGCTCCGCGAGGAGGTTGATCGCGCACCGTTGTGAAGAAGGAGAGTGTCTCAACCACTTGAGCGTTAAAAACCAACTCAGGGAGCCTCTGAAGGGGTGTTCCGGTCTGACTCTCGACCTCCATGGCGGGTCGGATCAGCGTCGGGTCACGAACACTGGCTGGGTCCACGCATAGTCGGACCGGGAATTACGCACGCGTGCACGAACGTAGCCGACGTCTTCGCTCAACTGAAAGACCGCCGGATTATCCTCGGTCTCGAGCAGGATCTCGCCGGACGCACCAATGAACGTCGTCACGAATCGGAAATCACGGTCCTCGGCAATGTGGACCTCGAGACTTGTGGACCGCACCCCGATCTCGACGAGCTCTACGCCGGTGCTGGCATAGAAATGTCCCGCCTCCAGACTTGCCATGAGTTCGGCGGCGTCCAGAGCCGTAGCTCTCACCGCAACCCAGCCACGCCCGGGGTTCGCCCGGTCGGGGTGAAACTCCCCCTGGAAGTGGTGTGCGTCATCGACTGCGATACCGAAGATGGTCTTCCCGCCGGTCAGCAGAACGTCCCAGATCTCCTCCAGTGACAGTGAACCACCGCCGCCGTCGTTATGAACCGTGGGGTGGCCGTTCCAGATCTCGAGCAGCCGATCATCTTCGACCTGCGCGAGTTCCGCGGCACCGAACGACCAGCGGAAGTTCGGATGGTTGATGTGCGGCACGCCGTCGACCTCACGGATCGCATCGACATTCGCCTGGATGGTCGCGATCAGCGTCTCCGCCTGCCGGGCTTCCACGAAGTGCGGAAGGTTTAGGCCGTTCACATGCACCGATGCGCTGTCGAAACTGGACGTGACCTCCTCGCCGGGAATCAGCAGAAAACCGTCGTCGACGAGATGGGCGAGCGTTGCCGGATCGGTGAAGACGTTATGGTCGGAAAGAACGAGGAAGTCGTACCCGTGCTCCTTATACCACTCAGCCACGTACTCCGGGGGGGAGTCACCGTCGCTGTTCGTCGTATGCGCGTGCGTGTTGCCCTTGTACCACCGACCGGACCAGGCCGGAATGTCGAAGACCGGGTCGCCTGCGAACGACCGAGGTTCATCCTCGGCTGGCGTGCATGCAGCCAGCAGTAGCAGACAGCCAAACGTGAGGGTAGCCAATGAGGAGCCGACCGGGGCGTGTCGATTCACGGAACGCGTCGCTCGCTCAGGACGGTGTCCAAGGTCGCCGTGTCGTTGGCGGTAGTCGTATCGCTCGCAGACACCGTATCGATTCTGACTGAATCCGCCACGAGTGAATCCACGGCCAGCGGGTCCGCGAACGCGGCCACGGAGAACCGGATCATCGCCCGATCGCTCATCCAGTTCACGTTCGGCGCAAGGCGCCCGGGCCGGTCGAAGCGCCCCTCGCCGACGATCTCGTCAGGCCGCAGGAGATGTTCGACGACGTGCACGCCAATGGGTGAGCCGGCCGGCATCGTGAGACTCAGTGCCACTGCGCCGTCGGGTTCACCCCAGTGCTCCGCGATCCGGACCGCGGCTCCGTTCTCGATGGGCACACCGTTCATCGACCGTAAGATCACACCATCGGCCAGGTGGAACTGCATCGCCTCTGCTCCAATCCGGGAACGGACCCGAAGATCGACGACACGTGCACCGTCCTCCACACTGTCGGCGAGGACGTAGGCTTCCGGGGGCATCACCTCGAAGATTGGAGCCGTCGCCGCAGGAACGTCCCCGCCCGGATAACCGAACGCCGAAAGATCCCTGGTCTCATCGAATGCCGTCTGCGCCGTGGACGCCGCCCATATCACACCGGGCCGACCCCGGTCGCCTGGCGACGTGGCCCACAGGGCGTCACCGCTGCCGTGCTCGTACGCGTAGACCAGAGTGCTGGGCGCCGGGCGGTCCGCATTGGGACGAGTACCCAACACGCCCACGCCCAGTGAGGAACCGGCAAGCACGAGGGCGGTCAGGGGTGCCCACCAGACATTCGGATGCCGGAGTGCGTTGAGCATCGGAAGGCAAAGCAACAACATCAGCGCCACCAGCACACCAATGATCCCCGCCATCCGCAACGTCAGGGCGAACCAGATCAACTCGACGATGGGCTCGAGGAGGAGAATCACCGGCATGGCCAGGATCAGGGTCAATACCCAGCCAACCGTGCCCTCACGACGATCCCTGAGGACTGTCAGGATCAGAACGGAGAGGCCCGCAGCTACGGTCGGCCATTGCAGGTTCATCGCCGCAAGCGGAGCTGCCACGCTGACGGCAACCGCGAGGCCTGCGGGTAGAACGAGCGCGCCGATAGAGAGTTCCACGATCGAAGCCCATCTACCGAGCAGGCCGGTCACCAGTGTGACCACAGCCAACGTGCCGAAGCCGAGGGCAAGGACATACCAGCCTTCACTGTGGAAGACCGACCCATGCAACATGCCGTCCTCTCCGTGCATGCCCGGCAACCACTGCATGAGGCCGTACCCGAGTCCCAACGCGGCCATGACCACTACAACGGATCCGACGATTCCGAGGGCCATGCCCCTGGGCCGCGCACCCAGCCTGCGGCCAGCCAGAACGACGACCACGAGCAGTACGAGCAACAGGCCGGAAATCGGAAGCACCCAGACCTGCCCGTAGACGAACAACCCCAGTCCCGGAACCGAAACGTAGGTCACGTTGTCGTCATTCACCGACGTGAGGTCCGCGTTCCCGTAGTACTTCAGCGCACCAAGTGCGTGAATGCCATGATGCTGGAGTGTCGCCTCTGAGAGGTTGTCCGGCGTGTCGAATACCTGGTGGTACACGTGCGCATTGTCGATCGACGCGAAATTCAGGCCTTGCGTCCCGGCCTCGATGAACGGGGTGAAATCCGTCCCGTTCGGCATGCGCTTATAGACCTCGTACGACATCGAATTCGCAAAGGGGTGCGTGTCCCACTCTTTCATCGTGCGCACGATCCAGCCGTTGTCCTCCGCTGTCTCGAACATGATGGAGGGGCCACCGGCACCTCTCATTTCGAAGGAAAGCACGATGTCGACGTCCGCCATCAACTCGTGCTCGGCGACGAAGGCACGAGCACCCAACAGGCCAAGCTCTTCGGCGTCCGTGAAGACAACAATCAGGTCGTTCTGAAGCGGAGGACCGGTGCGGATCGCGCGAATCGCTTCGAGTGCAGCCACGACCCCCGAACCATCATCCCCCGCGCCAACAGCGATCTCGCGGCTGTCATAGTGCGCTGTGATCAGCACCCCACCGGTCGGGGCCGTCCCGGGGATCACGCCCACGATGTTTCGTATCGTCGCCGCTCGAGCACGAGTCTCGGCCTGCACGAGACTCGTCGTGGTCTGGATTTCAGGATCCATACCAAGCTCGGTCATCTCGCCGATGATGAAGTCACGCACCCAGGCGTGCTCCGGCGATCCTGTCGGATGTGCCCGGCGCACCATCTCGACGAGCGTGGACATCGCTCTCGAGGAGGAAAAGACGGAGTCTGGCCCGTTCGCCGGGACCGGCTTCGGCAGGCCTGTTCTGGTGCTCGCAAAGGCTGAGATCAGAAGAAGGGCCAGAAGGGTGAGCGGGCCTCGCCACTTCCGTCGGACCGCATCATCACGCCCCCCAGCAGTCGAAGCGGCGGCAGGTTCCTTCTGCGATCCCTGGCCGTCGCCTGACGCACCGGTCTGTGCACCGCCTCCGGGCTTCGCTGGTGTGTCACCAAGAAGCGTCTTGAGCTCGGGATCGCTCGCGCCTGTCGCGTCGTCTGCCAAATCCTGCTCGAATTGTTCCCGATCTTCGTCTGTAATCCCCAGCTCATCGTCTGACGGAAGGTCGGGGAAGTCGAAATCACTCATCGCGCGGTCCGGATGTCTGCGTTCGGTCAGCGTGCCAATGCATGAACAATCTCGTCGATGGCTCGCCTGACCCGGGAGGATGGCAAGCCCGACCCGTTGGTCAGGATCGAGAACACGATCTCATGGCCATTCTCCCGTACGAGATAACCGGACAAGGAGTTCACATTCGAGATCGTGCCGGTCTTCGCGAAGATACGACCCTCGAGACCCTCGAGACGGTTCTCGAGTGTCGAACCATCTTCGCCCGGCTCTGCCATGGCATCGCGATATTCGGCGGCCCACGGCATCTGGTGCATCTCGGTAAGGATTCGAACGATCGCTCGTGGCGTGATCAGGTTGTAGAACGAGAGCCCCGAACCGTCGCGAGCCGAGATGTCCGACGGGCGCACACCCACCTCGTTGACCAGGTACGCCTCGACGACATCGATCCCTTCGTTCCAGGAACCTTCGTCCCCATACCGCGCGCCAAGCGCCCGGACCGTCTGCTCGGTCATCCAGTTCTGGCTGGGCTCGAGAATCCCGGCGGCGATCTCCGAGACCCGCGGCGACTCCATGGTGAAGAGCAACTCGCTACCCGCACACTCCACGCCGCTACCAGGCAGACACTCAGCTTTGGCTACATCGTTGTTCGTCCAGTGAACCCGCCAGCCTCCTTCGACCTCGATTCCAGCATGGTCGATGGCTCGGGCGAGTGCTGCAGCTGACTGCCGAACCGGGTCGCGCATCGCGATCGAGATGGTGTCGACAGTACCGATTTCTGCTCGCCCCTCCAGAACGAGAACACGAGACTCCGGCAGGTAATCAGGGCGCACACGGGTCGAGCTGTCAGCCGGAGCCGTGGTCAGCTGGGAGCGCACGAAGTCGCGCGTACCGAGCGGTGACCACGTCACGTCAGCCGGGCCGCCGACGGACGATCCACCTGCAACGACGAGCTCGACCTCGCCCTCATCGATCGCGAACGCGCCACCGGTCGACCCGTATCCGTAGCGAAGATCTTCCACCTCCCACGTGGGCCCCACCGTCGCAGAGTCCCACGCGGCGACATCCACCACCAGGCTACCCGCGACCTGGCGGATCCCACGGGAAGACAGGCTGTCCGCGATCGCACCGAGTGCATCCGACCCGGAAGCCCAGTACCGATCGGAGAACGTAGGGTCGCCAGACCCGACAACGACCACGTCTCCGTCCACGAAAGATCCGACGGTTTCGCCTGTTGCCCAGATCTCGGTCCGGAAGCGGTGGTCGGGCCCGAACAGTGACATGGCGGTGGCCGTCACGAGGATCTTCTGATTGGAGGCCGGTATGAACTTTCGATGCGCGTTGTGTGAGAACAGCGTGCGTCCGGAAGAGAGCTCGATCGCATAAACCCCCATATGGAGTTGATCGATCGGCTCACGCCCCAGCACGTCACGAATTGCCGATCCATCCACACCAGGGCCGCCAAGCAGCGCACAACCGTGCATCACTGCGACCGACGCAAGCATGCTCACGCGCTTGAGCGCCGAAAGGACACCAAGGCGCTCATTCCGTTGCACAGCACCTGGGCCGGCGGGCACTGATTCCGCCTTCGTGACCCGTGCCTGGACCACCTTCATGAGCATGGTCACGGACCGGGAGCGATGGCGGGTTGCACCAGCCTGATGGCAGTTCCGTAGCAAAGCATCTCTGCGGCACCGCGCATCACCATGGATGTCTGGAACCGGACAGCGACGATGGCGTCGGCATCGAGGATCTGTGC
The DNA here is from genome assembly GCA_022428035.1 of Longimicrobiales bacterium. GTDB lineage: Bacteria > Gemmatimonadota > Gemmatimonadetes > Longimicrobiales > Gaopeijiaceae > UBA2589. The sequence goes on along the minus strand of JAKMDG010000541.1, from coordinate 1,056 downwards.
CTCCTCAATCATACGATCGACTGCCTGCTCGCGGGCCTGGGCGAGCATCTTCGTGTATTCGAAGATCTCGCCGCCTGCGAAGTTTCGCATTACGGCAATAATGTCTTTCCCGGCGTGCTTGCTTCGGATGGAGCTGCCGCGAACAAGGCCCAGCACCTCTGAGATCTCGGTGCCAGATATGGTCGGAGTGGTGACGACGATCATCGGTGAACGTTCCTGTAGGGGTCCGTTTGCCAGTCGCGGTATCGGTCCCAGATCACCGAGCTGAGCAGCTGCAGCACCCCGATCGCGATCGCTGCTGTCCCCAGCTTCTCCCATCGCGATGCCGTCGACGTGGCAAAAAGGAACGTGCCGTACGTAAGCCAGATCAAGAGCCCGCCGGCGAGGAAGGCGAAGCCCATGGGGCGATGGAGACGACGGTTCACGTCGTCCCACACGGATCGCTGCGCGGGACCGGAGTGGAACGAGAGACCCTGCACATCTTCCTTGAGCGACCGATACATCGCGACTTCTCGCTGCAACTCGGTAGACCGCCCGATCTGCGAATCCACTCTTTCGCGCTCTTCCGGCGTCATCTCACCATCGAGATAACGCATCAGTTCATCCGGGCCGATCGAGCCCGAAGCGAGGGGTACTGGTTCTGTCATGACCTAAGGGTACTCCGCGTCCATCTCGGTGAGCGCACCCTTCAGTGCACTCCGAGCATGGTAGAGCCGGCTCGCGACGGTGCCTTCCGGGATGTCCAGGATCTGCGCGATCTCGGCATATCTGAAGCCCTCGAGTTCCTTGAGGACGAGAATTTCACGGTGCTCGGGCCCGATGGACTCGAGCCCCTTCCACAAAAGCTCCTTCGCTGCGTTGCGCTGACGAACCCGCTCAGGGCCGCGCTCGGCGCTGCCGGGACGCTGTTCCAGGCGCTCATCCAGAGCTTCGAAGTTGAACTTGGCCTTCCGACTGCGGAGCATGTCCCGGCATTGATTCCGGAGAATCTGAAAAAACCAGGGGCCAAACGGGCGGCGTAGATCGAAGCGCGGCAGCGTGTCGTACGTCTTGATG
>JAKMDG010000537.1 GCA_022428035.1 Longimicrobiales bacterium | reverse complement strand
GGGGAGTGGTCTGCCCCCTGGAAGTCGTGACACTGCCGTTACCGAACAGTCACGCAACTGTACCTTTGTAACATCATCATATCGGGTCGGTCACACGCATTGCCCCCATTCTGAAAGGTTCCGCCGTGAAGCCCAGCCTCAGGGTTACAATCGCCCTCGCCGTGCTCAGCATTGCGCCATCCTCCCTGGCCGCGCGCCAGCAGCAACCTGATGCCCCCACTACTGGCCGCAGTTCCAGGGGCATGTTCATCGAGAGTGCCGATGGAATCTGGCGCACCTCGTTCCAGTTTCGTCTCCAGTTCCGTATTTCGAGCCCCTACGATCCGGATCCCAACGACCTCGGGGACTTCGACGTCTCGACGACGCAGTCGCACATCCGCCGTGCGCGCTTCAAGGTCGATGGGCGAGGATTCAAGCCCTGGCTCGCGTACTACATGGAGTTTGACGTCGGAAGCGCGAGCCTGCTGAACTACGAAGTGAAGGTTCAGCCATCGCCTCAGTTCAACTTCAAGGTCGGCCAATGGAAGGCGAACTACACGCGCGAACGTGTGGTCTCGTCAGGTCGACAGCTGACCGTCGATCGATCGATCATCAACCGACCGTTCACGATCGACCGGCAGCAGGGCCTGTCCGTGTACGGACGGCTCGCTGAGGGCACGGCCCGCGACCTGAACTACTGGGTCTCTGCGTTCACGGGCCTCGGCCGCGGCGTCACACGAAACGACGACACCGACCTGATGTACATGGGCCGTCTCCAGTGGAATCCCCTGGGGAGAGCTGTCGCATTCCGTGGCGGAGATCTGGCGCGCAGTGAGGATCCGGCGCTGTCGATCGCCGTGGGCGGCACGACGAACAACAGTCCGTGCACCAGGTTCTCCGGCAGTGGTTGTGGTCAGCTGGAAGGATACTCCGGCACCGGTGACTACCGGGTGCAACAGGCCATGTTCGAGACCGCTTTCTTCTGGCAAGGCTTCTCCTGGGCTCAGGAGTACCATTGGAAGAACGTCCGTGACAACGACACGACGGTAGAGACTGAGCTCACCGGAAACTACGTGATGGTCGGGTACTTCCCCGGAGAGCTCATCGAACAAATTCCGGATCCACTCGAGCTCGGCATCCGCTGGTCCGAGTTCCGGCCCGACGAGACCATTCAGGACCTCGACTGGAGGGAGTTGACCTTCGCCGTCAACTGGTTCTTCAGTGGCCACGACAACAAGTTGACGGCCGAATACACGCGGTTCCTGGCGGAGGGCCCGGGCTCGATCCGGAATGACGATCGGGTGCGGCTGCAGTGGGACATCCAGTTCTAGCGGCCTGAATGAGCCGGTCCGGGGAGAGCGGTGGTGCCGTCACATGAGTGCGGGCCTCTGGCCGCGTGTGCAGTCGCTAGCGGTCGGCGAGGTCAGGCTGTACGCTCGCGAACGTGACCAGGAGGGACACCTGTGGAGAGCTCCGGTGAGGGACGTGAGGTGGTGCATCGCACTCGGGCTCGGACTTGTGATCGGGGTGGCAGCCTGTACGCCCCGGCCGGGACCGCCCGATCCGTTCGCAGGTGTCGCCTCCTCGAAGCGCGAGGGCGTGAGGCAGTATCGCGTGCGGTTCGAGGTCGCATGTGACCACTGCTCCATTTCCTACATGGTGGGACCGAGCGCGACATCCGCGAAGGGTCGTCAGGTATGGAGCCGCAATGTCACGATGACACCGCTCCAGCGCACCGCGCTTCGCCTCACTGCTACCCCGGAAGAAGACGGCCGTCCGATTCGCTATCTCAGGATCAGTGTGGACGGTGACGTGGTGGCGGAGCAGGGGTGTGGTAACTGTCGAGACGGGACGGTGGAGGTACTCGATCGATCGTACACAACGATGAGCGTGGAGGCCATCATCCCGAGAGGGTAGGGCGGACAGGAGCTTGGAGATGCAGGCAGGTCGGTTCCGGGACCCGGAGGGGTGTTCGTCGGGCTCGCCCCACCTCTGTCAGCCTCCATCGCCGAGATTAAGGGCAGTCAGAAGACACGCTGACTCCCTTGGCCTTCAGGGCATCGATATCAGCACAACTCACGCTTGTTGCTCGAAGATCTACGCCATCACCAGCTCCGAGCCCGAGGTTGTCGAGCAGAGGCTGGATGTCGCTGAGTGAAGAGTTGCCGGCGAGCCAGAGCCTCTCCAACGAGGTGAGTCCTTCGAGCGGTGAGAGGTCCGTGAGGTTGTTACGGTCGAGGTCGAGCCTGATGAGGTTGATCATTCCACCCAGCGCACTGACGTCGCTGATCGCGTTGTTCTCCACGAAGAGATCATACAGGGTGGTGAGGCCGCTCAGCGGACTGATGTCGGTAATCGGGGTCGGGTTACCCCACAGCTCCAGGTACTCCAGGTTGGTCAGCCCGCTCAGGGGCGAGAGATCCGTAAACGGATTGTCCCAGAGGTTGAGGCGGCCGAGTGTCGTGAGCCCGGCCAGCGGGCCGATATCCGCAATCGCATTGCTGAACAAATTCAGACTGTACAGATCGTTCAACCCACTGAGCGGACCCGTGTCCGAAATTGAGTTCTCTCTCAGATCAACGTCGGACAGCTTGGACAGGTTCTGAGCTCCGACCACGCTCGTGATACCTCGGCCTCCACCGTTTGTAAGAAACAGCAGTGTGGCCGCTAGATCACGGGTCAACGAATCGTCCGCCCCCAGCGACAGTGCAGCCCGAACGGCGGACTCCAGGTTGGGGTCTTCGAAGCTCACCAGCGCGCTTCCTCCTGCGTCACTGCAGCGTGCGCCCGGCTCGAGGAGTGGTGGCGCCAAAACACCCAGGGTCAGCTCCTGAATCTCTGTCTGGCCGTCGCCACTCGAGACCTGTACGGTGAAGTTGCTGTCTCCGATGACTCGTGGGGCGCCAGTGATGAGGCCTGATGAGCCCTCAAGCATCAGCCCCGAGGGCAAAGCCCCCCCAGTGACCGCCCAGGAGTAGCTCCCATCGCCCCCGACTGCTGTGAGCAATGCACCGTAGGCCTCGTCCCGCACTCCATCCGGTAGCGAGGTCGTGGAGATTCGAAGGGCAGGGAGAATCGGGTCCGTGGCGCTGTCAGCCGCGCGGCACCCACCGACCAGGAGCAGGATGACTGCGAGCCACGGCGCGCAGCGCTACATCAGAAGCTTCTCAAGGAGCATGAGCGGGGGCCTTCTCAAGGCGTGGTAACGGCTCGCGCGTGTCGTGCTCAGCGGACCTGTCAGGAAGGACCTCGGAACTATAGGTGGTGGGGCGGGATGGGGTAGTGCGAGGCCTGTGCGACGTCGGGTTCCGTGAGACACAGACAGGTCTAGCCAGCACCTGTGCGGCGGCAGGAAAGCCGGTACCGAGACGATGCGCGGATGCGCGGATGCGCGGTCGTCGAGGAGTCTGCGGCTGAGCTGTAGCGCCACGGTGGCTCAGGCGCTTGCATTCCTCCCAATCGTGGTCGGCGATCTGCACGGAGCCGTCCAGGCTGACCTCCATTGTGCTTTCGGGGGTTACGACGGCCTGGTGGGCTTTGGCTGAGTCGTCATTCTGGCGGTCCGGCATCGAGGGACGGCTCTGCGTATCCGCCTCACACCCAGCGTCATGCCCGCCCGGAGTCCGGATGGACCGCATCAAGCAACTCATCCACGAAATCCACCGCCGCTCGCTGTGGCAGGTGCTGGGACTCTTTCTGGCGTCATCGTGGGGCGTTCTCCAGGCCGTCGAGCTCCTGACGGACTTCGCGGGGCTCCCCGACTGGACTCCCCGACGGGGCTCCCGCGATGGCACTGGTGCTCCTCATGATTGGGCTGCCCATCGGCGTGGCGACGGCGTTCGTGCAGGAAGGGGTGCCGGGGCACGACGCCGCACCCGACGTCTCCGAACCCTCCGGATCGATGCTGGTCCAGATGGTTCGGTGCCTCGTCGGGGCGTCGACGACCCTCGCGCGGAACGACTACGCCGGAGCCCTGGAGCAGTACCGGGTGATCCAGATGTTGCCTGCGTGTAACAACTGCTCCACCGACGTAATCGCCATCCCGGGTGCGTGCCGCCCGTGCGAACGCCGAGCGACTGGCGCTCGGGGGCGGTTGACCGACAGCTCCGCAGTGACCCATCTACCGTGGAATCCTGTCCACATCCGCCGCAATTCGGGCGTGGCTCACGGAGCTTGCTTCGATGAAGACTCCAATCATGGCTGCCTCGGTGTAGAGTCCGATCATGCGGAGCGTCAGCTGGGGAAATCTTACTCGAGACCCAGCGAACGCTTGGGGACACGCAGATGTCAGACAATGGGGCGCCTGCCGGGGGGATCGGTGAGGAAGGCAAGGATCCTCATCTCGCCTTTACAGGCCGGACGTCGTGCACATGATATGCGCCACTTGATGCGCGAGTAGACGAAGTGGGTAGCGGGCAGGCAACGGATAAGCGGCGGAGATTCCCTGACGGATCGCCAGCACCACATGCACCACATTTACAATGTCAGGCGGCTACGTTCGCGCGGTTTGGGCCGACGCGATCGCAGCCGTTGTCGGACCGGATTGTGGAGGGTGCCATGAGACGAGTCAGAAGCGCCGCAGGATTGATCCTCGCGGCGAGTATGGGTGCGGCGTGGATGGGAGCGTCGCCTCCCTCCACGCGTGCACCCGCGCTTGAAGCGTTGATCGATAGCCTGAAAAACGCGGGGTCGCTGGTGATCGAGGGTCAGAGGATCCTTGCGGACCCGGTCGTCCTCGACGCGTACGAGCAAAGCGGTTTCGAGCCCCTGTGGACACCGGCCGACCTCGAGGGCCTGCTGCGCGCGGTTCGTGCCACCACCTCCGATGGACTCGATCCGAACATCTACCATGCAACGCTGCTGACCGAGTTCTCGACCTTGCCCCTGGGGCCGGATCGCTTGGCGACACGCGAGCTCCTCGCGACCGACGCATTGGTGCGACTGAGTCGTGACCTGCGCTTCGGACGGGTCTCGCGAACCGACACCAACAGCCCACGGTTCCCGGACGATGGTTCGTCTGGAAGCGGCGATCCCGCCGGCGACGTTCTCGACGCGGTGTCCTACGGGCTGCTGGAGCAGCAGCTGGCAGCGCTCCGACCCGACAACTTCGAATACGACCGACTCGTGCGCGGCCTGGCCGAACTCAGAGCAATCGAGCGCAGAGGTGGGTGGGAGCCGATCTCTGCGGGCCCGACACTGCAGAAGAACACGGCGGACACGCGGATCCCGCTGCTCCGGAATCGGCTCATTCTCAGCGGAGACTTCCGGCCGGAGGGTCAGGATCCCCTGACACCTGACCCCATGCACTTCGACGACGCGCTCGAACTGGCGGTCCGATCCTTTCAGCATCGCCACGGACTCAATGAGGACGGGCGCGTCGGTGCCGTGACGCTCGCTTCTCTGAACACCCCGGTGGCAGTTCGGATCGAGCAGGTACGGGTCAATCTCGAGCGGCTTCGCAGAGCGCAGCGGGATCGGCCCGACGACTACGTCTCGGCCAACGTCGCCGCGGCCCGTGTCTCCCTGAGCCGCAGCGCGTCCGTCGAATTCGAGTCTCGGACGGTCGTCGGAGAACTCGAGACTCAGACGCCGTCCTTCGATGCGCTCATGAGCTACGTCGAGGTAAATCCGACGTGGACGGTGCCGAGGGGCATGGTCGAAGAGATGCTCCAGGCTGTTCGCAACGACCCGAGCTACCTGAGCGACCGGGATATGCGGGTGCTCGACGCCGCGGGGCGTTCCGTGGACCCGACGACGCTGGACTTCGCATCATTCACGGCGGCGACCTTTCCTTACGTCTTTCGTCAGGCGCCCGGCCCACTCAATCCACTGGGCCGGATCAAGTTGATCTTCCCCAACGAGTACGCCGTCTACCTGCACGACAGTCCCGCCCGCTGGGCGTTCGCCGAGGAGGAGCGCCTCTTCAGCCACGGATGTATCCGTGTCGAAGACCCGGTTGGTCTCGCCGAACATGCGCTCGACGAGCCGGGCACATGGACTCGTGAGACGCTGGAAGACGCCATTGCAGAGGGAGAGACGCGTGTGATCTCGCTGAAGCGGCCACTCCGGGTCTTTGTCCATTATCGAACGGTGGAAGCGAGCCGGGCCGGCACCCTGCACTTTTACGAGGACGTCTACGGGCGGGATCCGGCGATTCTGGCGCTGCTCGACGTTCGCCGGTGAGTGCAGGCTGCGCCACATCCGGCAGCCCTCGTACACGATCGTGGGGGAGGACCTTCGCCGGACCGAGTGTGTAGAGAAACAGCTTCTCCAGACGCACTGCCGATGTCTTCGGCGGTTGACGTGTACTCGTTTGTCAGGAGTAGGAACCAATGCGAAATCATCGCCTCGCTCAGGGCGCGCTGCTGGCTCTCAGCCTCCTGTTCCCGTCCCTCGGGCTGGGAGGGGCACCGATCGATTCAGGGTCGGTACCGATCGAGATATCTGCTGCTCCGATCACCGACGCGGCGCGAGCTATGGCGGCCTTCGATGAGATCATCGGCCCGCTCAGCCACCCCGAGGCGCTTCATGTCGCGACCGGGGCGTATTTCGCGCATCGCGACGCCCACCCTGACGAAGTGCGGAAGCCCTGGCTCTACTTCGTGGACTTCGGACTCGACAACACCACGCCTCGAGGCTGGGTGCTGAACATGGACGACCTCACGGTGGTCGACGGCCCGTTCACCGTCGCGCACGGGCGCGGTTCCTCGAGCTCGAGAAACGGTGTCCCGACCCGCTTCTCGAATGTTTCCGGTAGCAACGCGACGTCGCTCGGCCTCTTCGTAGCAGAGGGTACGTATGGGTTCCGGGGTACGTCGAGCGGACGCGCCTACCAGTCGGTTGGCCTGCGTCTCAGAGGGGAGTCCGACATCTTCAACGATGCGGCGTTGGCCAGAGGCATCGTGGTGCATGGCGCTCCTTACGTGACCGCTGGCGATGCTGGACGGAGCGAAGGTTGCCCGGCGATGGAGATGGAGCGCGCCCAGCGTCTGCTTCCCGAGCTCGCGAACGGTGGCGTCGTATTCCTCTACTCGCCGCTCGCCGACGAATGGCTGAGCGAGGGGCCCTGGGTGGCGCCGTAAGCCGCAGCGCCGCCCGCCTGAACTGAGGCACCCGTCTCGAGACGGCCACTTCACAACCCGGAAGCATGCGGCCACTTTCTCCGGCCGTTTCATACGCGGGGCGACGACCCCGCTTCCGAACGCCACTCCAGCCCGACTCGTCTTGAACGACTCCCTCGTGAGCGACTCTTCGGATAAGGATGAGCCTCTTCGCGCGGACGTGCGCGCGCTCGGTGCGCTCGTCGGAAATGTGATTCGAGAACAGGGTGGTGATGCGCTCTTCGAGCGCGTCGAGGCGATCCGCCTGGCTGCGAGACGGCGACGGGAAGACTCGGGCGACTGCTCCGAACTCGACGAGCTGCTACACGGCCTGTCCCCACACGAGGCGCGGGAGCTTGTGCGGTCGTTCTCGACGTACTTCCAGGTCGTGAACCTTGCCGAGC